>NZ_CAUFYA010000043.1:0-47802 GCF_959596855.1 uncultured Butyricimonas sp. | reverse complement strand
GGAACCGGGGCGCATACACTCGGAAGAGCGGTAGACATTCGATGTAACACGTCGAGGAATCGGTTCTTGGTCGTGAATGCTTTGTTGAAAGCTGGGTTCAAGCGAGTCGGGATAGCGAATACATTCGTTCACGCGGATGATTCCGAATTTCACGATCAAGAAGTTTTGTGGCTATATTAATTAAAAAGCACGGGAGAAATTTAGAAGTGTGTATGTGGTAGGATTCTCCCGTGCGAGGATCGGCGTTTGTTGAACCAAATAACTTGGTTTATGAGGCTACAAATTTACTCAATTAGTAGAAAAGTTGAAATGAAAAAAAAACTAATTATATGCTGTGTCGTTTGTTTGGCACTTGGGTTCTTTCTCGGGCGTTGGTCTACAGAAGTGAAAGAAATTATTCGTTACGTGGAGGGGAAAACAATCCGGGACACGATAACTCGATTTGTTCCGGATACGGTTTATCTAACCGGAGAATTAAAGTACAAGTATGTGTATGTTCCGGATACGATATATAGAGATGTACCCATCATCGAGCGAGAGGAAAGTATCGCAGAAACAATTCGGGACTGGAACCGGGTTAGAGAATACAATAAACTACTTTTCGACAACGAATCTGGCAAACTATCTATCGCACTCTCTGTGCAGTATAACGAATTGCAAAAACTATCCTATTCCTTTACCCCAATGCACAAGGAGAACACGATAATAAAGAAAAGAGTGTTTGAACCTTTTGTTTCGGCTTCTGTCTTGGATTTGCACACTTTTAGCGTCGGGGGTGGGTTCTTCTACCATGATATAGGTTTCAGGGCAGAATGGACATCAAATGGCTTAACTATCGGAGTCCTATATAAATTTTAGTTTTTAAATAAAATATATGCTAGTATTTTATTTATAAGTATTACACATATTTTATTATATGAGTACAAACGTATTTGTATTATATTGTTGTTATATAGAACTTTGATTGATTTATGTGTTAAATATACAACACGATGGATTTTTCTTTAAGTAAATATTAAGAAAAATAGGAACAAATGAGGAACAATTTGTTTGAATGTTTGTTTTTATTTTTGTCTAATTAAATTATTAAAATAGATATGAAAAAATTATTATTGTTGTTGGGAACGTTCTTGTTTTTTTTCTACGGGTGTGTGAATGAGCATGAGGAGATGCTTGTTGATGAAGTACAGCAGACTCTTGCGAGTGAATTATCTAGAGCTGGAGGAGACCAAGTCTATGATTTTTTAGGATATGGATATGATGCTACAGGAGAATATTTTACTGAAGGGTCAACAAGATTCCAAGTTATAGATGTAGTTTCTTTTCAGCAAGAGAATTCTGGACGTGTAGTTAGTAATACATCTAAGGTTGTCAAAGGAGAGGTTATTAGTGGAGAAAATGCAGAAGATTATACAAGAGAATTGTCTATTAGTACTAATGTAGGTATTGGAATAAGATTGTTTGGTGGGTCTGTGAAGAATTCTTTTAAACAAACAGTAGATTATTCCTCAAAATATGCAATAGCGAGTTATAATTGGATGATTCAGCATAAAAGAGTTGCATTGAATGCCGATGCGGAGTTTCTGCAAAATTATTTGACTAACGAATTTCGGGAAGATTTAGAAACTAAAGATGCTTCTTATATTATTTCGAGATATGGAACACATATCTTGACGAATATAATCCTTGGCGGAAGATTGGAAATAATGTATAGATCATCAATGGTAGATGAAAAAAGAAAATCTATTGCTTCTGCGGGGGTGACGGCTAGTTACGCAAAAATATTTAATGCGGGAACAGACATTGATTATAATATGGATTTAGCTTTAAAGAATTCGGAACAAAAGCTAACTTATCGAATGATAGGCGGGGAGCCTACAACAAGTTCTCCCGCAACTTTAGAGATAACTTCTGGTATTTATCCTCGAATTGATATATCCGAGTGGATAAACAGTTGTACGCCTCAACGAATGAATTTTATTGGTGCAGCACCTGGAAGTCTAATTCCTATATATGAATTAGTTAAAGATCAAGCCAAGAGAACAAAGCTGCAATTAGCATATAATAATTATATATCAAACAATACATTAGAAATGCCAAATCATGGAACTCCATTTTATCGATATTATCATAATGGTATTGGAGATCATTTTTATTGTAGGGCAGGATCTGGGTATAGTAGTCAAGGATATTCTTTTGAAAGAATAGAATGTTATATATATACTTATCAGGCAAATGGGACTGTTCCATTATATCGATATTATGATGGTAGAAATCACCATTACACAATTGATTGGCTAGGTACAGTTTGGGGAGGAAAGTATAAATTTGAGAGGATAGAATGTTATGTGTATCCAACACAAGTGGAAGGTACTGTACCCATCTTTCATTATTACAATGGGAAAGATCATTTTTACACAAGAGAATGGTCAGGGGAAAGTTGTCAAGGATATAATCACCAAAGAATTGAATTTTATGCATATCCTGGTGAGGCATATGGAATATATTTTGAATGATTTTGAAGTTGATGAAATATGATTGTTGAAATGCGTCTAAGGAAGTGTATAAAGGGTATTAGCAAGTTAGGGGCGGATTAGAAAATAGAAGAGTCGAGATTATTTATCCCGACTCTTGATTTTTATAAATTGTACGGATCCGGGAAATGATTCCGGATTTTATCAGATCTTTTTCCGTGGTGTTTTCTTATATAATGATATGTGCTTTCTATGTCAGAATGTCTTAGATGATCCATTAGGTCTTTGAATGTGATTCCTGCATCCAATAAGGCGCCCGCTCCGGTATGCTTAAAACTATATAGTTTGTATTCCCGACTTAATTTTAAATCATCACGAAATTTATTGAACCGGTTTCTCATAGTGTTTTTTCCTAACGATTCGAGACCGGGTATCCCATGGCGTCCAAATATATATAGGTCTTTATCAAAACTTTGTAATTGGTACATTTTTAATAAGTTGAATAATTGTTTCGGAATATCGATGACGTCTTGTCTGGAAGATTTGCTATCTAATATGTTGATCGTGATACTTCTTGCGGAAAAGTTTATGTACTTTATTTTCAAAAGACGTAATTCCGTTCCAGGACGTATTGCGCAATAATACTGAATCATACAGAACAAGTAGAGTTGTGGATCATTTTTTTGAATTGTGGAAAGTAATTTTTTCAAATCGTCTGCTTCGATTGGCCGAGGGGCATTGTCTACTTTTTTGCGCACGTTTGGAATGTCATGTACCGGATTTTTTAGAATGTAGTGTTTGGTGATCAAGAAATCAAAGAAGGCTTTTATTTTTATCTTGTAAGTATTTACCGTGACTTTATCTAAGTCTTGGTCGTTTATTATGTAGTTGAAAAAATCTAAAATGATGGTATTATTGAGCATAGTAATATCGTATTCACCATAATTTTTTTTCTCTAGCCATTGCGTGAATATACGCATTTTACTTTGGTAAGAAGAGTAGGTTTTATCCTTCAATTGGGGTTTCTTGAAAAGGAGAAATTCGGACGTTAGTTTGCGAACGCAATTATTGTTTTGTTTGATATATCCGAATCGTTCGGATTCATTTTTGTATTGTATTTGGTCTTCGTAGATGTTGTCCGGATCCGTCCATGGGGTCCAGCCGTTCTTTAATAACTCCGTGTATTCTTCTATTAACTTTTGGCCATGTTCACGCTTTTGTTCATAGGTGAGCAATTCTTTGAAGCCTCGCCGAATTTTTTGTCTTTCCATGCGACCGGTTTTAGGATTGCGCACGGAGAAGTAAACATACCATTCCTTTCCTTCGCTAAGCTTTGGTCTTTTTGCTATTATTTCTCGTTGTTTCATATTGCTTTGTTTTTAAATTCCCCAACTTAAAAATCAGAGTCTATGAATCAACTGTCCATCGTGTCCGCAATCTGTCCGTTGAAAATCGTGTAATTTACTTGAGTATAGTATTTTACGTGGATAGAGATTACAAAGAACTTTTTTAAAGAGAAAAATGTCCGTTGTAATCTCTTGATTTTCAATTCTTTTAAAGAACTTCGTGGAGCAGCGGGGAATCGAACCCCGGTCCAAACACGGAATCAATATGCTTTCTACATGCTTAGCTTTTTGTTGGTTTTCGAATATAGCCCGGAAAAAAGCACCCAAACTATACCTTAGCTTCTAAAGTTTCATCAGCGTCGCGAAGCAAGACGTTGACTAACCTCGTATTGCCTGCACCCCGGATGCTGGTTGGCACAAGGTGGGACCGCCAGCGGGATGTCCTGTCTCCACTACCTTGAGCGGAGATTAAGCCTCAATCTACTGTGATTCGATTAGGCAGCAAGAGCGTAATTTCTTTCGCCAATTAAAATTTTGCGTCCGGGATTAACGGGCCGGCTTCACTACGCCCGACATGCTTACATACCTATTCATCATGCTGTCAAATCCACGTCTGCCCCTTCGGTATGCAGGTACAAAGATAGGAAATAATTGAAAATTGAAAGTTGAAAATTGAAAATAATTTCTTTCCGACGATCACTAAATCATAAATCGTAAATCATGAATCATAAATTCCTTACTCCGTCAAGTGTTCCACGAGGATTTTGATACCGATGGCGATGAGGATGATGCCACCGAGAAGTTCGACGTTGATGCCTTTGATCTTGCCGAAACGATATCCGCAGATAACCCCAAGCAAAGAAAGGGTGAAGGTGACAAGGGCGATTATGAAAGCGGGGAAATAAATACTTGTTTTCAGGAATGCCATACTGACGCCGACAGCTAGCGCATCAATGCTGGTGGCAATGCCAAGGGTGATAAGAGTTTTGTTGGAAAAAGACGAGATGGTTGTTTCCTCTTCCTCGAATGATTCGTAAATCATTTTGCCTCCCAGAAAACCAAGCAATACAAAGGCAATCCAATGGTCGAAAGAGGTGATGTACGAGCTGAAGCTAACCCCGAGCAACCAACCGAGTAAGGTCATGCCTCCTTGAAATATTCCCATGGTGAAGGCAAGGCGTAATGATTGATTCATGCGAAACGGTTGCATAACGATCCCCCCGCTGATACTTACAGCGAGGCTATCCATTGCCAACCCTAAGGCGATCATTAATACGGAGATAATACCCATGCATGAAATTTTTGACAAAAGTATAAAAATGATGGCGAAATTAAGCGCAAAAAATGTAACTTTGTAGATAAGGAGAGTTTATTTATAATAAGAATAGATATGAATTTGCAGACGAAGGTTAATATTACGGCACCCGATTTTATGATAGATTACAGTTCCAAATTGATGATGTTGGGATCGTGTTTCGCGGAGAATATGGGAGGTAAGTTTTCATATTACAAATTTGATGTTGATGTGAATCCTTGCGGGATTGTTTATAATCCGCGATCGGTAGCTAACGTGCTCCGTTTGATCGTGGAGGGGAAGAAATTCGGGAAGGAAGATTTGATGCAGGTCGGGGATAAGTGGGTGAGTTTGTTCCACCACGGGGCTTTTTCTTCGACAGATCAAGAGGAGTGTCTGGATAAGATTAACCGTCGGTTGGCTCGTGCCACTGAAGAGATTCGCTCCGTGGATTTACTGGTGATCACGTGGGGAACGGCATGGGTATACCGACACACGGGAAAAGACGTGGTCGTATCGAATTGTCACAAGATCCCCTCGCAGGATTTCGAGCGTTATCGGTTGAACGTGGAAGAGATCGTGAAAGAGTACACGGAATTGATCGGGAGTTTGCAGAAGGTGAATCCCGGAATGCGGGTATTGTTTACCGTGAGTCCTATTCGGCACTGGAAAGATGGGGCGCATGGAAACCAGTTGAGTAAAGCAACCTTATTGTTGGCAATCGACCAATTGCGGGAAAAGCTGAATAACGTGTATTATTTCCCGGCTTACGAGATCGTGCTGGACGAGTTGAGGGACTACCGATTCTACGCGGATGATATGTTGCATATGTCCAGCCTCACGATTGACTATACTTGGGAGAGATTCCTGTATAGCTTTATCAGTCCGGAGGTGTTGGGACTGATGAACCGGATTGGAAGAATAAACAAGGCGGTAGCTCATCGACCTTTTGATCCGGCGTCAAATGATTATCAACGTTTGGTAAAGAATTTACTAACGGAAATTGTAGCGATTTCCCGTTCTTTCCCGTCAATTGATTTTAGTGAAGAAGAAAGAAAGCTGAAAGATTCGGTAAGCAAGTGATGATTATCCGTGTTTCATGGCACTTGGGTACGTGGATGGTAGCTGTGATTTAGAGAGAGGGCATTAGTTCTTGCGGTGTCAGCGGAATCGTGTCTTGTTCCACCACGGGATCGAGTTCTTTCAAATAGATCACGGTCTTCACGGGATAAGCCCCGGCATATTTCTTACGAATACGTTTTAATGCGGGGATAGTCTCGATGCGGGTACGGAAGTTGCCGACACGGATTTTAAAGTCGGGATCCGTGTATTGCAGATAGGCACGAATATCCGGAAATTCTTCCTCGAATCGTTGCGTGTAACTTTTCAACGTGTCGATGTTGGTATTATAAGAACTGACAGATAATATTTGGATACGATAGCCTTGGAAAGCCTGTTCCTTCCTGTTGACGGAAAGATTCAGTTTCATTAGCTGTTCGATTTTCGGGTCCCCGTGGAGCGTAACTTTCCCGCCCGTGATAGAGTCTGCTTGAGAGAGTTGTTTGAAAAAGTCTACATCCGGTTTCACCGCGGGTATAGTGTCTGTCTGTGCCCAAGTTTGATGGGTAATGAATAATATTAAAATAACAAGTATTGATTTCATGAATAAATGTCTATCGTGATACAACTAATTCGACTTCAATCGACAAAGATAGTATAAATTGTCTTTTTGTGGTAGAAAAATAGATAAATAACACTATTTTTGTAGCCGTGAATATGAAACATTCTACATGAATAAAATAGGAAAAGATGAATCAAGTAACAGATCAACAAATCATTGAAATATTGAGAAGAGAGGCCGTTCCGGCCTTGGGGTGTACCGAGCCAGTAGCCTGTGCTCTGGCTTGTGCAAAATGTAAAGAGGTATTGGGAGGCGTGCCCGAGCATTTGGATGTACTGGTTAGTGGCAATATTTATAAAAACGGCATGGGTGTCGGGATTCCCGGAACCGGAATGGTAGGTCTTCCTATCGCCGCTGCTTTGGGAGCGGTTTGCGGGAAGTCCGAGTACGGTCTGGAAGTATTGAAGGACGTGAACGTGGGGGATAACCTACAACGTGCCAAGGATTTGTTAAGTCATGTTACGGTTTCTCTGAAAATGGATGCCCCGGATAAATTGTACGCCGAGGCATTGGCATCCAAGGGAAATGATAAGGTGAAAGTGATTATCGCTCACACGCACACGAATATCATCCTAGTGGAAAAGAACGGCGAGGAACTTTTCAAGAGAGAATTTAAGTTAGATACGACAAAGAAAGAAGATAAAGGTCCGGAATTAAGCGTGAAACGTATTTGGGATTTCGTGCACGAGGTAGACGTGAAAGATATCGAGTTTGTTTTGCAAGGAGCCGAGATGAACAAGGCCATTTCTGCCGAGGGGTTACAATCCGAGTACGGTTTGCAAATTGGCAAGACGCTGAAAGAGAATATAGACAAAGGATTATTGGAGGACGATTTGTTGAACCGCACATTGATTCGCGCGACGGCAGCGTCGGATGCCCGTATGGATGGGTGCCCGAAACCGGTTATGACAAATTCCGGTAGCGGTAATCAGGGGATCACGGTGTATTTGCCCGTGGTGGTGGCTGCCGAAAAGTTCGGGGCTTCACGCGAGCAGTTGGCTCGCGCCTTGGCATTGAGCAACCTGATCGCGGTGCATATCCACCATTACATGGGACATCTTTCTGCTCTTTGCGGGATTTTGATTGCCGGTACGGGAGCTGCTTCGGCTATCACTTACTTGATGGGCGGTACTTACGAGAATATGGTCAACACGATCAAAACGATGTGTTCCAACTTGACCGGAATGATGTGTGACGGAGCTAAACAGGGATGTGCCTTGAAAGTTTATTCCGGGGTATCTGCTGCCGTACAGGCGGCTCTGTTATCCATGAACGGTATAAAAACAAATAATGACGGGATAGTAGAAGAGGATATCGAGCGAACCATTCGTAACGTGGGATTGATTGGAACCAAGGGAATGGAGGAGACGGATAAGACGATCCTGAACATCATGTGCAACAAGGAAACAAAATAGTTTTTGAATTTGAACCCGTACGTGAATATACACACGCATCATGTCGGTGAAGGAATCAATGTCTTGGATATTGGAGAGGGAAAAGCGTGGATTGAAGACGAGAAAAGACGGGTGATAGAAGAGGGGCAGGAAGTTTTTTACTCGGTAGGTGTTCATCCGATGAGGCTTGGGGAAATTGGAGAGGATGCTTTGACGTGTGTAAATGACATGCTTTGCACGGGGAGAGTTATCGCGATCGGAGAGTGCGGTTTGGACCGTCGCTCTCCGGTTTGTATAGAGGAACAGGAACGGGTGTTGGAAAGACAGGTTGAATTGGGCGAAAAGTTTCGGAAACCTCTGATTATTCATTGTGTAAAGGCGTATTCCGAGTTGATAGCTATTCGGAAAAAGATGAAATCTTCAATCCCGTGGATTATTCACGGGTATAATAATAACGAACAGATATTGCGACAATTGTTGGAACACGGGTTTTATATTTCCGCGGGGACGGCACTTTTAAATGACCGCTCCAACGCTTTTCATTTGCTACGACATGTTCCTTTGAACAGGTTGTTTTTGGAGAATGATGACAAGACGGTGGGGATTGATGTTATTTACAGCGCGGCATCCGGTATACTGGGACTTACCGCGGAGGAATTGAAGAGGGTGACGAGGGAAAATTTAAAGAATGTTTTTGCGATATAATTATGGATTGGCTGAGTAGAACGGAATTGCTCTTGGGGCAGGAGCGGTTGGGACAGTTGAAAAACGCACACGTGTTGGTTGCCGGGTTGGGTGGTGTAGGGGCGTATGCTGCCGAGCAATTGTGTCGGGCAGGGATAGGCGAGTTGACGATTATTGACGGTGATCGTGTAGACGTGACGAATAAAAATCGGCAGTTGCCGGCATTGGACAGTAATATCGGGAAGGCGAAAGCGGAAATCATGGCTGCCCGATTCCGGGATATCAATCCGGATATCCGGCTTCACGTGATCAATGATTTTATCAAAGACGAGCGAATGATCGAGATATTGGAGATGGCGAAGTATGATTACGTGGTAGATGCGATAGACACGTTAGCTCCCAAGATTTTCCTGATTTACCATAGTCTGCAAAAGGGATATCGTATTGTGAGTTCCATGGGTGCCGGGGGAAAAATGGACCCGACGCAGGTATGTATTGCCGATATTTCCAAATCTTATAATTGTAATCTTGCCCGTATGCTTCGCAAAAGGCTTCATAAACTGGGTGTCTACAAGGGGGTGAAGGTCGTGTTCTCGCCCGAGGAAGTTGCTCCGGAAGCTATTGTGTTGAGCGAGAGTGAGAATAAGAAATCGAACGTGGGAACGATTTCTTACATGCCGCCCGTGTTCGGGTGTTTTTGTGCTTCGGTGGTTATCCGTGATTTGGCGGAGCCTGTTTCTAGTGAAGACCTAAAGAAGAACTAGTGAAGTCCTAGGGAGATCATTCCCCGGTGGCGGTGTTTATGTGCTTTTAGCGCATACTTTCTATATCTGAGATTATAGGATCTTCACAGGATAACCGGAGCAAGAACGGAGGAAGGGTATGATTACCCTAGGACTTCGGTATTATTATAGTGGGTCTTGGGTATTAAGCCGCATAGAGGTGTGTCTGTGAATGGCGATGAAATAATCAAAATTAATAAAAATAACAATTTACTTGTAATTGATGTAATTAATGTATACGTTTGTAAGGGATGAATGCTGACTTTAAATGATGATAATAGACTGCAATCTATTTTTCAAGAACGATTTTATGGGAGGCGTGCGTTTTTAAAATGTGTTACTAAAAATTTTAACTATGAACTATCGAACTATTGGCTTGATCGCTCGTTACGAGGCGAAGGCCATCACGAGGGAATGGAGTTTCAAGGTTGTCACGGTATTGAGTGTATTGATTGTGGCCTTTCTTCACGTTATCACGCAAAGTAGTATCAAAGAACCGGAATGGATAGCGATATCCTTGCCTTCCGCGATTCCTTTTGCCAATGCTTATCTGGTAAATATCCTGCAAATCATTATCGCTATTTTCTGGGCGGGTAATTTTCTGCGGGAAGACAAATACGTGGATGCTAATTCATCTGTTTCGGCACGACCGTTTTCTAACATGGAGTTATTGCTCGGGAAAACGTTGGGTTTTATACTTGTTATTTTGTGTCTGGATATTTTGTTGGGGATCATCGCCTTGTCTATTCATTTATTGGCAAGTGATTCTCCTTTTGTTTTTTCTCCTTATGTATTTTACTTTTTAACCATAACTTGTCCGATTTTATTTTTTATCACGGGATTCACGATATGCGTGAAAGGAATAGCGCGTAATTTTGCACTGGCTTGCGTCCTGTTGCTTGCTTTTCTTTATTTTGGCGTATTTTTCGGTAAAGGAGTGCTTTACGGTGCTTTCGATATTTTAGCCTTGGGGATGCCCAATGCTTTCTCGGATGTCACGGGATTTGCCGATTCGAGTTGTTTTCTGTTGCAGCGGTTCTCGTTTCTCGCTTGGGGATGCGGGTTAATTATTCTGGGAATAACTTTTATCTGTCGAATATCCAATAGTGCCAAGGCTAATTTCGCTACCGGGAAGTTCGGAATATTATTACTTGTGGTGGGGTTCGTTGTTTCGGGCTTTTATGTGGGTAAATATGTTCAAAGGGATAAAGAACGTGAGGTTGTTCGGGATGTATTCGTGAAATACCAGAATTTACCCAAGGTTAATGTCTTGGAGCATGATATAAATTTCAAACAAGAGGGATATGCTTACCTTGCCTCCAGTAAATTGAAAGTGTATAACCCGTACGAGCGGAAAATAGACTCTGTCGTGTTGTACTTGAATCCGGGGCTGGAGGTGTTGAAACTCGCTTCGGGTAAAGAGAATTTATCTTATCGGCGGGAGAGGCAAGTGATTGTTCTCGCGATGTCGATGCAGCCGGGAGAAACGAAAGAAATCGGGGTGGATTACCGGGGTGGTATCTCTCCAGCCGTCTGTTATGCGGAGGTGGTGAATATCGATTCTCTTGCGGCACGTTCACGTGGTTACTACATGTATAACATGGGACGTGATTATTATTATCTCCGCCCGGATTACACGTTGTTGACCCCGGAATGTTTATGGTACCCGACGAGTAAACCCACGGTGAACGTGAATGCACCTTACTTCACGGAGCGGGAATTTACTCGTTTCAAGTTGACCGTGAGTGGAGAGGATAAACGAGTACCGGTAGCCCCGGGAGAAGAGAGCAGGGAAGGTGATAATATTTGTTTTACCGGTAAATTCGGGGTGTCCGGGTTGACTCTTTGTATCGGTGATTATGTGCGAAAGGGGATTCAGTATGAAGACGTGTTCTATGAAGTTTTTCTGTTGCCGGGACACGAGTATCTTCTTTTTAAGGAGTTAGACATGGCAACACTTTTTGAACAGTGGAGTTTAGTATTTATGTTTGAAAAGAATAAAGCGTATGTATATGATAAATTGAATCTTGTCGAAACTCCGGTTCATTTTTGCGCGTATAGTAGGGATTGGAAGAGTAATAGCGAATATGTACATTCGGGAATCGTGTACCGTCCGGAAAGGGAGCCTTTATTCCGGTTGCCATTTAAACCCATGCATGACGAGAGAGAGGGTTTTAACCCCTCCGAGGAGTTTTGGAGGATGTATAGGCTTTTCTTGGATAATAATGTAATGGTGGATGTTCCGTCCGGCAATATGTTTTTGGGGCGATTCGTGAAACGTGCTCCAAGGGATTTCGTGAAAAATGTAAATGACATTTCTTCTTTGTTACAAAAAGACCATTATAGTGTACTTTCTACCGAGTTCGCGGGAATTGATCTTTTGTTCCACGAAATGCAGAAGGGATTGGGAGAGAAATTTGATAATTTTGCTGATAACTTTGCAGTCAGGTGTTTCAATGATTATAGTCTTGAAGAAATATTACGGGAGTCAAGTCGGGATATAAAATTGAATCTTGCGATACATCTTAAAGGTTATAATTTTTTAAAGACTCTTTTGTGTTCTGTTCCTTACGAGGAATTTGAAAGTTTTAATACCGATTTTATAGAAAATCACGCCTTTCAATGCTTTAGTTACGAGGAGTATTGCGAGGAGGTGAAACAACGATTTGGCATTGATTTTCTTGAGTTGACCCGGCAATTGTATTGCGAGAGAGGTTTACCCGCTTTTTATTTTAGAGATGTGCGGTTAGATGCGGTGGAAACATCGAAAGGTGAAGAGGGGCATGTGTTTAGTGTTAAAGTATGGAATAAGGGGGAACTGGATGGAATAGTTTCGATAAGTAGTTACAGGGGAAAATCACGGGATTATATTGTTCCGGCAAATGCTTGCAAAGAGATTAAATATTATAATGAATTCGGGGTGAGTGAAGGGGTTAGGATAAGTACGAACTTCGCGATGAACAATCCTTCGTTATTTTCTTTTGAAGATTTTCCTCAAGGAAGTAGGATAAGTGAGCCGATTGAAGGAATTTTTGACGCGGATACGATTGTTTTTGCTCCGGAAGCGGGAGTGTATATCGTGGATAATACAGATCCGGGGTGCCGTGTTGTCGAGGATAGGCGTGTCCTTGATAAAGTGTATGCTAAGAGTGAATCTAGTTACAAGGGTACTCGTTGGCGTGAGGCGGCTATGGGTGACTCGTACGGGGAACCGGTGAAAAGTTATTTAACGAAAAGATCAGGGGATGGTGTTTCTGCGGTTGAGTGGGAAGTGAATTTACCCGAGTCAGAGAAGTATGAATTGTTTGTTTATAATGATAATAGTGTGGATGCCGGTCTTGTAAAAAGTGGATGGCTAACGGCTCCCCGGGTGCAAACGTATCGGTTTGCTCATGCCGAAGGGGAGGAAACGATAGAATTATTACCGTTGGAAGAGGCGAATGGATGGGTTTCGATGGGGGTATATCAATTTAATGCAGGTATGGCAAAGATTAACTTGTCCGGACAGGGAGCGGATCCCAATCAATCTATCGTGGCAGATGCCGTGAAGTGGGTTAAAGTAAAATAATACTAATACTATATAACTATGAAAATAAGAATTGAACATCTTGGGAAAATATATGCCGGTGGTAAAGAGGCTTTACGTGATTTGAATTTAGAAATAGAATCCGGTATGTTTGGTTTGCTGGGACCGAACGGGGCGGGTAAAACGACTTTGATGCGCATAATGACGTTATTGCAGAATCCGACTTCCGGCACGATATTTTTTGATGATTATGATTTATCGAAAGACAGGAAAGCGATTCGTTCTATGCTGGGGTATTTGCCACAGGATTTTCGTACTTTTCAAAAGTTTCGGGCTTGGGAGTTTTTAGATTATAGTGCGGGACTTGCCGGTATTGAAAAAAAGAAACGGGGGGAGCTTGTTGACGAAATGTTGAGGAAAGTGGGACTTTACGAGGAACGTGACCGTTGGGCAAATCGCTTGTCCGGGGGTATGAAACGTCGGCTAGGCATAGCGCAAGCGATTATCGGGAATCCCAAGATTATCATTGTCGATGAACCTACAACCGGACTCGACCCGGAAGAGCGTATCCGTTTCCGGAATATTCTGTCGGATATAAGTGATAAAGATGCGACGATTATATTATCGACACATATCGTGGGGGATATTTCCAGTAGTTGCAAGAATGTTGCTTTGTTAAATCACGGGCAATTAAAGTTCATGGGTACCCCGGGGGAGATGCTCGGACAGGCGAGAGGGAAAGTTTGGGAACTGTTCGTCATGCAAGACGAGTATGAAGCGATAAAAGGGAAATATCCCGTGATCATGACGGTTCCCGAAGACGGGGGACTGAGAATCCAAATTGTGGCAGAAGAAGTTGCAGAATATGCAGACGTGAAGTCAATAGAACCGAATCTGGAACACGCTTACGTTTATTATATGGATTTCGTGTTGAAAGACAAGATGGATATGCAGGCTAAGCGTTTGTAAGTAAAAAACGAGATTCATTCCGAATCTCGTTTTTTTTGGGTAAAATCACGCCCGTAATTTCTGGGCAGTAAATTTGTCGAGTTTGCTCTCGGCGTATTCTTTGGTGACCGTGATGGAGTCGCAGTGTTGCGAGGGAATCTCGAACATCAAGTCGGTCATGATGGCTTCGCAAATGGAACGTAGTCCGCGGGCTCCCAGTTTAAATTCAATAGCCTTGTCAACAATGTATTCGAAGACATCTTCGTTGAAGTTCAACGTGATATTGTCGAGTTCGAATAGTTTGATGTATTGGCGGATGATCGCGTTTTTGGGTTCCGTGAGGATGTTCCGCAGGGCTTGGCGATCCAGTGGCTCCAAGTAAGTCAATACCGGAAGACGCCCGATGATCTCGGGAATCAACCCGAAAGACTTCAAGTCTTGCGGGGCGATGTATTGCAACATGTTGTCACGGTCGAGAAGGAAAGTTTCTTTGCTTGCCGTGAATCCTACCACTTGGGTGTTCATACGTTGGGCAATCTTTTTCTCGACACCGTCGAATGCTCCGCCACAGATGAAGAGGATATTCTTGGTGTTTACCGGGATCATCTTCTGGTCAGGGTGTTTGCGTCCGCCTTGCGGGGGTACGTTCACGATAGAACCTTCCAGTAGTTTCAATAAACCTTGTTGCACGCCTTCGCCGCTGACATCACGGGTGATGGACGGGTTGTCGCCTTTGCGGGCGATCTTGTCGATCTCGTCAATAAAGACGATACCTTTTTCTGCCGCATCCACGTCGTAGTCGGCTGCTTGCAATAAGCGTGTCAGGACGGATTCGATGTCCTCGCCCACGTATCCCGCTTCCGTCAGCACGGTGGCGTCCACGATAGTGAAAGGCACGTGCAGCATTTTGGCAATCGTGCGTGCCAGCAAGGTTTTCCCCGTTCCCGTGCGACCGACCATGATGATGTTGGACTTCTCGATCTCCACGTCGTCGTTACCGGGCTTTTGTGTCAATCGTTTATAATGGTTGTAAACAGCCACGGCAAGGTGTTTTTTCGCCTCGTCCTGACCAATCACGTATTGATCCATGAATTGTTTGATCTCTATCGGTTTCTTGACCTCGATATGATCCATGTCTAAAGGGGTGGAATGGCCTCTTTGTTCCTCTTGCACGATGTCGTACGCCTGTTGGGCACACATCTCGCAAATGAAACCGTCCATCCCGGCAATCAGAAGATCCACTTCGTCACGTGATCTTCCGCAAAACGAACATTTATCTTGCATTATTTATGATTCCGAGTTAAAACAGTGTCAATCATTCCGTATTCTTTCGCTTCCACAGCAGTCATCCAATAGTCGCGGTCTGAGTCTTTTTCCACTTTTTTCAGCGGGTTACCGGAATGATCGGCGATGATTTGGTAAAGTTCTTTTTTCAATTTCATGATTTCCCGTGCCGTGATCTCGATATCGGATGCCTGACCTTGGGCACCGCCCATCGGTTGGTGTATCATGATGCGGGAGTGTTGCAGCGCGGAACGTTTTCCTTTGGTGCCTGCCGTCATCAGCACGGCACCCATGGATGCGGCCATACCGGTACAGATGGTTGCCACGTCACATTTGATGTATTGCATCGTGTCATAGATTCCGAGTCCGTCGTACACGCTACCGCCCGGGGTGTTGAAATAGATCTGCACGTCTTTGGTTGGATCGGCTGATTCCAAAAATAACAATTGCGCCATAACGATATTTGCCACGGTGTCGTCAATCGGTACCCCGAGGAATATAATACGGTCCATCATTAATCTTGAAAAAACGTCCATGCTTGCCACGTTCAATTGGCGCTCCTCGATGATCGTCGGGGATATATAGCTGGCAGTAGCTGATTCGATACGATGTAGATTCAGGCTACTGATTCCTTTATGCTTCATGGCATATTTCTTGAATTCGTCTTGTGAAAACATAAGTCCTGTTTTTTTAGTTATTCGGCTGCTAAGTTACGAAAAAAGGGTGAGAAAAGATACACTTCGTTGGTTTTATCGCCAAACAATCTCTATCACGTGGTCAATGTCCGCGGGGATTTCTTCCAGTTGGAGCAAGATGCCTTCTTTCGTTTTCTTGTATTTTACCGGGGTTTTATCTTTGAAACGTGCAATGCTTTTGACTTTTTTACCCGTGATGGGAAGTAGGAGTTCGGTTTTGTCCAGATTAAGGATGTGAACATATAATTTATTATCTTTTTGCGTGGTTACTCCCCACGGTTGATGGGGGACAATACCTGCCCGGGTGCCGTAGAGTGTTTCGCCGTAAGTTTTCATCCATTCCCCGATTTCTTTCAAACGCGTGACCGAGCCTTCGGGAAAATCTCCGCCGGGGCGGGGGCCCACGTTCAGGAGAAGGTTGGCGTTGTTGCCGGAGGCACCGACCAGCGTGTGAATAAGTTGTTTGGTCGATTTGAAGTTCCGGTCATTGATGTTGTATCCCCACGTGTTGTTCATGGTTTCGCAGCTTTCCAACGGGAGGGTGCTGATTTCGGCATCGGCGGAGTAACCTGCCTTGTTTTGCCCGGGAAGGTCACGCTCGAACATCTGGAAGTCTTCGCCCTCGAAGGGTGCTTTGTGGTGATTGTTACCGATGAGGCACCCCGGTTGCAGGCGGTGGACTAACGTGTATTGTCTTTCCAGTTGCCAGTCTGCGTCCGGTTTGTCCCACCAGCCGTCGAACCAGATACCCCCGATAGAACCGTAGTTCGTGAGCAGTTCGGTGAGTTGGGCATCCATGAATTTCAAGTAGTCTTCCCATGTTCCGGAAGGCGTGCGCCCGGTGTTGCGCCCGGTACGTCCCCACGGGTAGTAGTCGGGACGGTGCCAGTCGATATGCGAGTAATACAGGAATAGTTTCAGCCCGTGCTTTTGGCAGGCTTCGGCGAGTTCCTTGATGACGTCCCGTTTGAACGGGGTTGCTTTCACCACGTTGTAGTCCGATTGTTTGGTGTCGAACATGGAAAAGCCGTCATGGTGCCGTGACGTGAAACAGATGTATTTCATCCCGGCGTCTTTGGCAGTGCGTACCCATTCGTCGGCGTTGAATTTGGAAGGGTAGAAGCCGTCCGCCAGTTTTTGGTATTCTTCTTCATTTAGGTTTTTGTTGGTAAGCACCCATTCCCCGTCCGCCAGCATGCTGTATATTCCCCAGTGGATGAACATACCGAATTTAGCGTCCCGGAACCATTGTCTGTTTTCCAAGTTTTCTTTCGATGGGGTATACTTCTCTTGCGCGAGGCTGAATGATGATATTCCACCTAATAATAAAAGCGTGATAATGAATATTTTTCTCATGATATGGTTTTGATTAAATTTTTCACGAAAATAGTAAATGTGTGTTTATTATCAAATATTCGGGGGTAGGATAGAATTATTTTAAAATAAATACATGAAAAAGCTTGCATATCCGAATAATAGAGATACCTTTGTTCCGAATTGAGTTGATTCCTTTGTTTTAAATCACTTTCCTAACATGTATTTGTATCGTTAAGTAGACTTTTATTCAATGCACACCTCAATCACTATTAATTAATTATTAAAATTGTACTTGATGAACATTTACATTTCAAATTTAAGCTATGGCGTTGATGACGCTGATTTAAGCACATTGTTTGCAGAATACGGAGAGATTGTATCTGCTAAAGTTATTATGGACAGAGAGTCAGGAAGATCAAGAGGCTTCGGTTTCGTTGAATTGGCTGACGATACTTTGGGACAAAAAGCGATCGACGAATTGAACGGTGCTGAATATGACGGTAAAGTGATTAACGTTAATGTGGCTAAACCGAGAGAAGAAAGATCAAACGGTGGTAACCGCGGAGGTTATAACAGAGGTGGCGGTAATCGCGGAGGTTATAATTCAAACAGAAGATATTAATATATCGATATGGTACAGAAGAGAGGCTTGGTTTTCAAGCCTCTTTTTTTGTTTTAGGTATAACCGCTTTTCTTTGATGCTCCTCTAGGGCTTCGCTATGGTTTGTCTTGACTATCTACATAGCATGAACATAGCATAAACACAGCATGAACGTAGCATGAACACTGGTGGGCGTTTTTGCTGTGACTCAGCACCGAATGGGCTTGGATTATAGTAGGGGGCATCCATCGTGATACAATGGACTTTCGATAGGTCTGCACCAAATGTGGGAGTATTTTTATATATTAATGCGATTCTGTCTGCAAAAACCTTTATATTTGTCCGTATGAATGGCGAGATTGGCGTAATAGAGAAAGTTTTTGCCGCGATTAAGAGTGGTGATCAACGGGCATTTGAACAAATGTTTCGGATGTTTTATATTCCCTTGTGTGACTATGCTGTTATGATTCTAGGAGAACAAGCTGAAGCGGAGGATGTGGTACAGGATCTTTTCATGCATATTTGGAAGAGTAGAGCGAAAATGGAAGTTCAGGAATCGGTGAAATCTTATCTTTTTACATCCGTGCGTTTCCGTGCGTTGAACGTGTTGAAGCATAAAATAGTGGAGCGGAAACACGGGGCATTGTTGACGGAGTTTATTGAAAACTTGCAATGTTCCGATTATTCGGAGGAAGAGGTACAACGTATCGAGCAAATCAAGGAGGTTTTGCAAACTTTACCCTCTCAGTGTCGGGTTGTCTTCACGATGAGTTGTCTTGACGGGAAAAAGTACAAAGAGATCGCGGAAGAATTAGGTATATCGGTTAATACCGTAAAGTCGCATATTATGAAGGCTTACCGGGATATTCGTGCTCGTGTGGGTGGAGAAAGTTCTCCTTTGTTGCTTTTTATCGCTTTACAAATCAATTGATAAATAAGTTTTTGTTTTTTTTCTGAAAAAAGTTCGTTTTTGACTC
This sequence comes from uncultured Butyricimonas sp., assembly GCF_959596855.1. Lineage (NCBI taxonomy): Bacteria > Pseudomonadati > Bacteroidota > Bacteroidia > Bacteroidales > Odoribacteraceae > Butyricimonas > uncultured Butyricimonas sp. Next base: position 28,799 of record NZ_CAUFYA010000043.1, on the reverse strand, counting down.
ACCTTTTTTTGAATGATGGTTGTCGTATGTGAAACAAGATAGAGTTATGAACGATTTTTTTATTCATAAATGGGAACAGCTTATTTCCTTGTGGCGGGGAGATGGAGAAGATAATATTGAGGTGAGTGGTGATAATGGGGAAACGGAGAGAATGTTGCGGGAGCAATTCGAGGTCAGGCAAGCGATACGTGGCTTGGAACACTGGAGTTTTGACGTGGAACAAGGATGGCGAAAGGTACGCCCGCGCTCCCTGCGTTTGCGATTAGTGCGGCTCTCAAAATACGCGGCAATGTTGGTCGTTATTTTTTCTTTAACTTATTATTTTGTGCGTCCGGGGGATGAAAAAAAGAAGAGCGAGATGGCACAATCCGACAGGATAGAGCCGGGAAAATTGCAGGCGGAGTTACAGTTGGCAACGGGGGAACGTTTGGTGCTGGATGTACATCAGGTTCTTCATAAGCAAGAAAATAACGGGATTGAGATCGTGAATGACACGGCAAACGGGAAGGTATATTATCGAACTGTCGGTGCTGCCGTCGGCGATAGTATGAAGTTTAATACTTTGGTTGTCCCTAAGGGGGGAGAGTATTCTATGGAATTGCCTGATGGGACGGTCGTGTGGATTAATTCCGAATCTTCTTTAAGGTTCCCGGAAACTTTTGCTCGGGAATGCCGGGAGGTGTATTTGAAGGGAGAGGCCTATTTCGAGGTGAAAAAAGATAAAGACAAGCCTTTTCACGTGTATACGGAATCGGGAGATGTTCGGGTGTTGGGTACAAGTTTTAACGTGAGTGCTTATCCGGGTAACAAGTCATGGCAGACGACATTGGTCGAGGGGGCAGTGATGATTGTCCGGGGGCAGGAAAAGGTCTTGATGAAACCAAACGAACAATATGAGATTGACGAGAGAACGGGAGTGGGGGTGTTGAAGCGGGTTAGCCCGGAACTTTACACTTCGTGGCGGGATGGAAAATTTTATTTCAAGGCATATACTTTCGAAGAGTTGGTCGAACGATTGGAACGATGGTATGATTTCAAAATGTTTTACATGAATGAGAATATTAAATCACGTCGTTTCTCGGGTGTGGTGAATAAACATCAGCCGTTGCAAGAGATGTTAAAGTTTCTTGAGATGACTTCGGATGTGCGTTTTAGCGTGAAAGGGAACGTGGTGACGGCAAGTTTGGATATAAATAAGGAGAACTGATACGGGTAAAAAAGAACGAGAGATTGCGGCTCCCGTTCAGTCTTTAACCCGTGAGGATTAAATAAATAATAATGTAATTACAAATCTATGAAAAAAAATGATGATGTCGGTTTATTCTATTGGAAAAGTAGGATAAAAAAAATGTTATTGCCTATGAAGCTGATTTGTTTTTGGATTTTAGTCGGGTTGTTGCAAGTGCAGGCAACGACTTACGGACAAGCGGAAAGTGTGTCGTTCGAGAAGAAGCAATTGACGATAGATCAAGTGTTCAACACGATAATGACACAGTTGAAGTACGATATTTTTTACAGTGACGACGAGATCGACGTGACGAGGGTGGTGGAGATTCCGGCGTTAAGCGTGAACGTGGAGGAGGTTTTGCGGGTAGTGCTTGGAGAACGTTTCACGTATCGGTTTATTGGTAAAACGATCGTGATTTCTCCCAAAGCAGCGACGCCACAGGTCAAGGAAAGTGTTCGTGTCAAAGGATGGGTGTATGACGAGAAAAAGGAGGCTATGCCGGGAGTGACGGTGAAGGTTGCCGGAATACCTTTGGGGACTTCGACGAATGAGAAAGGATGGTTCGCGATCGATTTGCCGATGCAAGAGGGAAAGCTGGAATTTTCTTTCGTGGGGTATAAGACGAAGCAGATAGATTTCACGGCAAAAACGGACACGTTGCGAATCGTGATGGAGGAAGAGCAGCAACAAGTGGATGAGGTGATTGTAAACGGGTATTTTACCCAAAACAAAAATTCCTATACCGGGTCGGTAACTTCGGTAAAAGGAGAAGAGTTGTTGAAGGTGTCTTCCACGAATATTCTTAAGGCATTGGCTTTTACTGTTCCGGGTTTGCATTTGGTAGAAAATAACGAGCAGGGATCGAATCCCAATGCTATTCCTGAAATCATTATCCGGGGAACAACGGCTTTGGCGGTGAACGGGGAGTACGGGTTGAATACTCCGTTGATTATTCTCGACGGGGTAGAGATTTCGTTGGAGAATTTGTACGATTTGGATATGCAGGATATTGATAATGTCGATGTTTTGAAAGATGCTTCTGCCAAAGCGATATACGGGGATAAGGCAGCTAACGGTGTGATCGTTATTACCCGTAAACGGGTGACAGATTCGAAATTGCGGGTTCGGTATAATTTCATGCCGGATGTGCAGTTTCCGGACGTGTCTTCGTTCGATTTGTGTAACGGTTTGGAGAAGTTGGAACTTGAACGGTTGTGTGGAATATATGATTCCCCGAATGGAGAGTATGACGAGTTGTACTGGCAGCGCAGGAATGCGGTGGAACGGGGTGTACTTACCGATTGGAAATCTATTCCCTTGCGTAATAGTTGGTCGTTCGATCATTCCGTTAATATTTCCGGTCGGGGAAGTGGAGTGGATTATAATGTATCTCTTCGTTACGGGGATACCCGAGGTGTCATGAAAGGGGACTTCCGGCAACGCTACGGGATAGGTATTAATCTGGCTTATTATTATAAAGATTTTCTAACGGTTTCTTATCGTTTGGATATTAGTAAGACGGATACCAAGGATTCTCCTTACGGTACTTTTTCAGATTGGGTAATACGTAATCCTTACGAGATGCCGAAAGATGAATACGGGGATTGGGTTAAGAGTTATAATGCCAAGTTAGACCGTAATCCGTTGTATGAAGCGTCGTTGGAAAGTTTCCGGAAGTCGAAAAGTAAAACGATCACGAATAGTTTAAATATGCGGGTGGATATATTGAAAAGACTTTACGCTAGTGGTAATTTCAATTATTCATTAGGTGATGAACAGTCGGATGATTTTGTTTCTCCCGAGTCTTTCCATTTTTTGGGTAGAGATGCAGATCAGAAAGGTAGCTATACCATTGCGGGGAGAGAACGTAACAGTTGGTCGGGAAATTTGACACTTTCTTATAACTGGACTATTGATGATCAAGGTTCTTTATTAAGTTTGAATGTCGGGGGAACCATGAATAAAGACAAGTCGTACAACTTTAGTTTTGCGGGTATCGGATTTTTGAAACCTATTCTGAATGATATGGGGTTTGCTGCCGGATACGATTCAGGGGCTCCTTCCGGGGCAGAAGCAGTCAGTACCGGTGTCGGGATATATGGGAACTTGAATTTTATTTACCGGAACCGCTATTTCGCGGACGCTTCTTACCGGAGTTCTGCCAGTTCCAGCATGAGTAAGGATAATCGTTGGGCGCCCTATTGGGCAGTGGGAGCGGGTTGGAATGTCCATAATGAAAAGTTCCTCGAAGGGTCCTTTGTTAATATGTTGCGGCTAAAAGCCAGTTATGGGCTTACCGGTAGCAATACGTTGTCAACTTGGGAAACCCGTACTACTTACCGTTATATGAAGGAAAATCAGTTTATTACCGGAATCGGAGCCAAGCCTATAACGATGGCTAATGAATTTCTGAAAGCCTCGAGAACGTACGAGTGGAACATGGGTGTACAGTTTTCTCTTTTTGATGACCGCTTACAATTGGATATGAATTTCTATAATAAGAAAACCAAGGATATGCTTTTAGCGATTTCTTATCCGCCTTCCGTCGGAGTCCAAACTTTGAATAGTAATTTGGGAGAACAGGTAAACAAAGGATATGATTGGAGTTTGTCCGGTGCGATTTTGAAAACTAAAGATTTGCAATGGCGGTTAACCCTGAACGGTCAACACAATCGGGATAAAATCAAGAAAATCAGTAATTCACTGAAATACCGGAATGATGAGAATCGAGAGCAGATGGTGGATCAAGATTTGGTGAATAAAGGAATAGTCAGGGGAATGGCTCCCAAAGTTCAGTTCGAGGAGGGGGAATCATCCACCGCTATTTATGTTGTACGTTCATTGGGTATTGATCCGGCAACCGGTAAGGAGATTTTGGTAAAAAAAGACGGAACACTGACTTTTGATTATGATCCTGCCGATAAGGTGGCGATGGGAAACACGATTCCCGATTTGGAGTTGTCGTTGAGTACTTCTTTTAGCTGGAGAGGTTTTTCCGTGTTTGCCGGAATGAGTATTACTTGCGGCGGTTGGATATATAACGGGACTCGAGCATCAAAGGTTGAGCAGATTGATCCCACTCATAATGTCGATCGTCGGGCTTTTTATGAACGTTGGCATAATCCGGGTGATGTAGTGCATTATATCGGGTACGATCCCATGAGTTTTGTTTATGCCCAAAGTGAGCGGTTTTTAGAAAAAAGAAATGAGTTTTACTTGTCTTCCCTCGGAATTTATTACGAATTTAAACCGGAATGGGTAAAGCATATTTATTTGAAGCGGTTGCGTATAGGAGTGAATTTCTCGGATGTTTTGCGGCTCTCCACCGTGAAGTTTGAACGAGGAACTTCTTATCCTTATATGCGAGGATTTAATTTTACGATCAGTCCGACTTTTTAATTTGACAAGTTATGAAAAAGTATATGTTTCTGTTTATCATCGTGTTCGGGATCAGTTCGTGTAACAGTTTTCTGGATGTAAAACCCAAGAGTGAAATTTTAGGTGATAAGTTGTTTGAAACCCCGGAAGGTTTTGAAGATGCTTTGTACGGGGTGTATACAGGTTTGACACAAGATGCTCTGTACGGGAAAATATTGTCATGGTATTTGCCGGACTTGCTTGCCGGGTATTATATCAAGGAAAATGCAGGTCAACAGTGGGAATTGTTATTGTTTAGTTTTAACTACACGGGAATTTCAGATCGGGGTATGTTTGATAATATCTGGACTAAAATGTACGAGAATATTAATTACGTGAATAGCATTATTCAGAATGTTGATGAGCATAAAGGATTTAAATATTACAAGTTTTATAAAGGGGAAGCTTTGGCTTTACGTGCTTTTATGCATTTTGACTTGTGTAATTGTTTTGCCCCGGCATATCGGGAAGATACCCGTAATTCTCCGGCTATTCCGTTTTATGAAACCTATGAGCCATTAGTATACCCGTTCCGTACTGTGGAGACGATTTATAGGAAAGTGATAGATGATTTGAAAATGGCAGAGGCTTTGCTGGAAGATGAACCGAATTATTTGGCACGGGACAGGAAAGGAATCCCGGGGATCAATGCTTTTATGACCGAACGGCAGTATCACATGAATCTGTATGCCGTACAAGGATTGTTGGCAAGAGTGTATCAGATGCGGAACGATTTGGACAGTGCTATGCTCTACGCCGAGAAAGTAATCCGTTCTGAAAAATTTGACTTTGCCGATAAAACTAATATGGCTTACGAGTATGCTTCTTGTATTTCCAAGGACGAAACGCTCTGGGGGATTTACCCGTTGGCAGAATATGTTGTGCAATTGCAGGAGAATTTCGATTATCCGGATGATGATGTTAATGTTTCGTTATTGCCTTTGAACGGTTTTTGGCTTTATCCCGATTATTACCCTGAAGGGATGGGAGCGGTAGATTATGGTTTTCAAATGCTTTACAAGGTACCGACTTCCGACGGACGACAGGATTACCGGTATAATGGCTGGTTCCGGCAACGTAAAGGCGTGACCGGAAAGCACAGGCGGTTTTATAAAATCTACAATGATACGGGTAAAACTTCCAAGCAAAGGGGAATCAGTATGATGCGGATTTCCGAAATGTATCTGATTATGGCTGAAGGTTTATTAAAGAAGGGGCAAATCACGGAAGCGAGAAAATATTTTGATACTTATACCAGTGCTCGCGGGTTTGTCTTTAAAGAGGGTGAAGCGACATTTGACATGGACCTGATCAATAAAGAGTACCGTAAGGAATTTTTTGGAGAGGGACGGGAATGGTTTAATCGTAAACGACAGAATCTACCCATTTATTCTGCTTATATGAGTTTGGGACAGCCATTCCCGGCTTCAGATGAGAAATATACTTGGCCTATACCTGAAGATGAGTTCGAATACAGGGATGGAGGGAAAGAGGGGGTATATCCATCTGAAACAGATGAACAACAAAATAATTAATAGTAAAGGTTATGAATAAGATAAGATTATTATTATTCGGGATAATAGGTTTCGGGAGTTTGCTATCGTCTTGCGATACCGACTATATGAAGTATGAAGAGGTTAAAGACCGGGTATATTTTTCCAAGTTTTCAGGAGTGGGAACGTCATATAGTAGCTTTCCTTATTGGGAACAAAGTAATCAGTTGTCTAGTACCAGTTGGCTGTTTGTAATGGGGTATCCCATTGATAAAGACCGGGAAGTCCGGATTGAGATTGTTGATAGCCTCACGACAGCTATAGAGGGAGAAGATTTTATATTTCCTGAAAAGTTTGTTATTCCGGCAGGGAAAGTTTCTGTTTATTTACCCGTAATTACTTGGAATCGACGGAAAGAAGGTGATACTCGTTCGGATACATTGAGCGTGGGGATTGCTATTATTGAAAATGAGAATTTTATACCCACGATGGGAGATACATTGAAATTATGTTACGTGCATGGTGAAATAAGTAAACCTCGTTTTTGGTTTGATCAATATTTCGGACCTTTTTCTCCGGGATTGATGTATAAATTTCTTGACCAGTATCATTCCTTGAAAGAAACGAATCCGGAAGCGTATGAATTGCTCTATGCTTATGTCGGGGAATATTGGGATATCAGTGTTTGGCCGAGTCCTGTCGAGTATTTGATTTCAAAATATATTATGACTCCGTTGTATTACTATTACGAGGAACATCCTGAACCCGGTGTTGTTATTCCGCCCATGTATAAATAATTAGAGAGATAGTTATGAAAAAGATAGTTTTATATATTTGGATAGTATTGATGGCATGGTTGGTGCCCGGTGCTTGTATAGACGATAAAACTTCCGGTTTTAAAACGGATGGATCGCCTATCGTGATTTCGGTACAAGATACGGTGGTGTATCAGGATTTCGGTTTTCCTTTAGTGATAGAGCCTGAAATTACCCAATTGCTTCCCGATTTACCCTTGAAATACGAGTGGAGATGGATGGCAATGGACGGAGGAGAGGGAAGTGATTCTTTGAGATTCATTAGTGGAGAGAAAGTCTTTGAGCATGAATTTTCTCGAGCCGGTGTTTTTAAAATTCGATTAAGGGTTGAAAATCAGTATGGAAGTAGTTTTAAGTATTTCACGGCTAATATTCGGGCTCCTTTTGAACGGGGGCTTCTTATCCTGAGTAATGACGAAGAGGATAACGGGCGGCTCTCTTTTGTCCGTTTGAAAGAGGAAAACGAGTTGCTGGATAAGGAGAACACGGATTTTAATTCGAATGCTTTCGGGCAAGCAAATCCCGAAATCATTTTGTGGGGAGCTAGAGATGTAATCTTTGTACGCACTGGGAAGGATTATCCGTATAGTTATGTATTGGCAATCTCTTCCGAACCGGAACAGAAGATTTATTTTCTTAACGGGCGATATTTTTTGATGGAAAATATCGTGGATGTGAAAAAATTCTACCCGGAAGCCTATCCCACGGTATTATGTGGTAATGGAGATAATGCTGCCCGTAAGATGATGTTCGGTACTAACGACCGGATGGGACATCCGGGGGATTGCGGATTTGTACATATGGAAAGTTTTCTCGCCTATCCCGGTGAAACCTCCGGAACGTATGATAAAATAATTGTTGGAGAATATAAAGATGAGGATTGGGGATTGACGACTTATCTTGGATGGTTTATTGATAATATTCATTCAAATGTATGGGGTATCGAGTATGGAAATAGTACATTTACCAGTGGAGAACGATTTACTGGTAAACAGGTCATTAATGGTGCATATATTGATAAATCAGGAAAAATAGTATTGGTGGCTGTCGAGAAAGATGATCCGCGAAAAGTCAGTATTCATAAAAGTGATTTCTATAGTTGGGATTGGGATACCCGGGAAATTGTGTTTGAATCTGATCCTTATATTTACACCGTAGACGGTGATTTGAACTTGACTGCCGATAGCCGGATGGTTTCTAACGGGAAATATCAATACATTTACTATTATCAAGGTAATAAGATTTATCGTTGGGTATATATGGCGCAAGAGCCTGAATTGCCTACTAAGCCCGAACTTATTTTAGATGATCCCGATGATGAAATCACTTGTATGGAGATGAGTCCGAACCGGGAACACATGTGGGTATGCGTGTATAACAAGAATGCGGATACTGAATTGAAAGGAAAATTGTTAATAGTTAATCCGGCTACTATGACGGTAGAGAAAACTATCAAGGGTATTTCAGACCGGGCAATTAAAGTGATGTGGAAACCCGTGGAATTTAATGAAAAGTAGTATGTTTTGTAAAAAGGTACACGTGTTAGGCTTTCTTTTTGTATTTCTATTCGGTTTATTGCTGGTTGGAAATCCTGTTTTTCCGAAGATGATTTCCGGAATAGAGATACAAAAAGAGCGTTTGAAAGCGGGGTGTCCCGCTCTTAATTTCCGCTATAAGGATAATAAAGGACGTTGGGTGGGGTTAAAGGATTTTAAAGGGAAGTATGTTTACATTGATATATGGGCCACGTGGTGTGGTCCATGTAAAGCGGAGATTCCTTATTTGAAACAACTGGAAAAGGAAATGAAGGGTAAAAAAATAGTGTTCGTGAGTATGTCTTGTGATGAGGATAAAGCGGTGTGGGAAAAGTACGTGAAAGAAGAACGTTTAAGTGGAGTACAGTTGTGGATGGGGAAGGGGAAAGATATGAAAGATTTCTATCAAATTCAATCCGTACCCCGGTTTATCCTGTTGGATAAAAAGGGTGATATCGTGGATGCATTCATGACTCGCCCTTCTGATGAAAAAACAAAAGAAACGTTGATAAAATTGAAAGGTATATGATGAACGGTAATTTGAAATGTTGTCGGGTTTTATTATTCATGATAGGATTGTTGCTTTGCGCGGGTGGAAAAGTCGGGGGAACGGAATACGTCGTGTTGGTGGGGAAGAATGTGCAAGCTGACCGGGAGTGGAAAAAAGTGGTAGATAAATTGGTCGAAATTCATCAAGCTCAAGTTGTGGAATACGGGGAGTTCACCTCGGAGGCTTTATCCCGGTTGAAAGAACTGGCTCCTCGGTACGTGGCGATAGTAGAGAAGCCGGAACGGATAAATCGTCAATTCGTTATAGACTTGAACCAAATGAGCCGAAAGGTGGACGATGACATTTATACTGATTTCTTGTGGGGAATAATTACCGGTTATGATGCAGATGCCGCTTTGGCACTTGTGGAAAGGGCTCGGACACCCAAAGAGGTGAGATCTGCATGGTGTTTGAGGAACGATGATTTTCGTGATGGGAAGTATTTTGAAAAGATGGGACTTTGTGATCAAGGTGGCGTGTGGTATGAAAAAAATGGAGAAGGTGATACCGTGAGTCGTCATGTCTTTGAAGAGCAAGCTGGTATGAGTGAACGGATGGTGCGTTGGGTGGAAACTGCGCAACCGGATCTGATCGTTTATCAAGTAGAAGAGTTGGGTAATCGGATGCCTTTGTTACAAGGAACCGAGAATGAAGGGGAGATTGTGGTTCCCCGGGAAGGTAAATTGTGGTTGGGTGACCGACGTCTAAAACCGGGCGGGCAATCCCGAGTCTATTTCGCGCAAATGAGCGGGGGGCGAACTCACGCTACTCGTGAGAGTATTCCTGTTGCTTGGATGAATGACGGGAGCGTGACAGCATTTGTCGGTTCCACAACTTTTTCTTTTCATGGACGCGGTACGTGGGGAACTTTGAAGTATTGGTTGACGGATGCCGGACGGTTTACGTTGGCGGAAGCCTATTTTTTGAATCAACAGGATGTCTTGTGGCACCTGAATGAATGGGAGCCGGAATTACTTTATAAGCCTTGCCAATATAGTGATGATCGGATAAAAATGGTACGGCTTTGTTACGGGGCTTATAGTGAACTGCAGGAAAAAGAACCGAACAATCCGGCTTTGATAGATAAATTCGGTTATTGGTACGAACGGGATATTTGGGTCTATTACGGAGATCCGCTTTGGGATGTGCGAGTGAAGGATCTCTCCCATGACCGCCCTTACACGATAACCTCTCGTACAAGAGGGAAAAAGTGTGTTGTAACGATTAAGGTGTCGGCGGATTATACATGGGATAGGCTATGTGGAGAGCTTTTTTCAACTTATGGTATGGGGGATTTGCATTGTGCGGTGGGGAATCTGCCGATTTGTTATTTCTTCCCCGAGCGACTTAGAAATCCCCGGGTAGCAATCTCGCGAGAGATGAATTGGGAGATTAGTGTAAATAAGGACTTTCTTTTTATTCGGGATGCGTTTTTAGAACCGGGAAAGACTTATCGGATTGAATTGGACGTGGATAAATAGAGCGGAAAGAACAAGAGATTGACCGTCCAACTCTTGAATGTTGTGTGGAGTATAGCGAAGGATCTCGTGAAAAACGCCATTGGCGGGAGATTCTTCGCTTCGTTTTGAGTGGAAACGATAGAAAAAAGTCGTTGCTATGAGTTTTTATTTTTTTGAGAGAGGTGCGTTTTGGGCAGAATTATTTTAATTTTGCTGTCCGATTAAACAAATTAAAAACAGAAGAAATGATAGCAAATTGGTTTGAAGCGAAGGTGAAATACGTGAAAGTGGGTGAGGACGGGAAAGAGAAGAAAATGTCCGAGTCGTATTTGTTGGATGCCATGTCTTACACGGAGGCGGAGAGCAGGATCACGGAGTGTTTGAGAGAGATGATTCAGGGGGATTTTTATATTGCCGCGTTGAAGAAGTCGAACGTGACGGAGTTGGTGGAGTCGAATGACGGGAATGACGACAAGTGGTACAAGGCGAAGGTGAACATTATTGATGCCGACCAGATTAGCGGAAAAGAGAAGAAGTCCGGTCAGTATTTCCTGATCGCGGGGTCAGATTTGGAGAGAGCTTTGGTTAATTTGCAAAAGAGTCTGTCTACTTACGTGGTTCCTTTCGAGATCGCTTCTATTGCCGACACGACAATCATGGACGTGTTCCCTTATTTCTCGGATGACGCGGAGGAGAGGATTCCTTCGAATCTGAAACCTCTCGGTGAGATGGAGGCGAATACCGAAGAATTCGAATAGGGAAAAACTGCCGTAATCATATGGTAATCCTTGGGTTATACTACCTCTTCTTTCTTACAGCTATGATATAGAATGCTTGTAGCAACGATTTTTATCGGGGATACAAGTGTTTGCTAGGGGTGTTGTGAGCGGGAAGAGGTAGTTTTACGATAGGATTACTTGGGGAAAACCCGAATGAGGGCTTACTCTAAAATATTGTCCAATATTTTGTACTGTGCGTTGAAAAACAGCCTTCTCTCGAAACGTCCGCTTTGGGAGAGTAGGGTGGAGATGTTGCAAAAGGAGTTTATCCATTCTTTCACCTTGGTGAAGTCTTCCTCGGAATTCTCTATCATGGAGAAACTGAAGTTGCTTTGAAACGTGGCAAAGTGTCTGTTACCGGATTGATAATAGTTGCTTGTAAAGCCGATATTGACGGAGGAAACATAGAAGGTCGTTTCCGGCGGATATGGGATTGCGGGTACACGGGTACCATTTAATGTCATTTCGATATTTGATAAGAGCTCGTGAAGTTCTTCCTTTATATCTTCTTTTTCTCGTGTCGTGATAATGTTCATTTTGTAGAAATTGTCAATTTCTCTGGCTAATATCCAGATTAATGAATTATCCCAGACGTAGAAAACTTCTCGAAAGTTGTATGTGTCAATGTATTCTCCTGCAAGGGTAGATAATTTGTGGGGAAGTTCCCATGAAGAAAAATGATTGAATTCTTCCGACCGGATGAAGTAATTTCCCCATTTGAAGAACATGAATTTCATAATCATGGGAAAATGGATGAAAAATTCCAGCGGTAGGACGTGGTAAACATTTCCCATTTGTCCGGGAATGTCCCGGTTGATGTATTCGATTCGTTGGATGTTTTGCTCTATCATGTCACACAAGCAATCCATGGAATGAAATTTCAAGGGGATTTCCAGCACGACGGGATGCCATTGATGGTTTTCTGCTTTGTAAAGTAGTCTGTCGATAGAGATATTCAGTTCTTTTGCCAATATTCCCATTTCCCGGATAGAGAAATTCACTTTTCTTGCCAATCTCCTGTAAATGGATTCCTTTTCTAATTTTAGAATGTCGGATACCAAATTTATCAGATCTGCCCTTTTGGGGATTTTCTTGTATAATTCATCAATGAATTCGTCATGGAGATCCTTCTTTTTCATCATGGTTTGTATTTATTTGAAGATGGAATATGTTAAATTCAATATCAAAAATAACTATAAATACGGAGTTTTTTGATAAATATTAGCTTAAAATGCGTTTAAGTATAATATTCGAGTGTCATGTTTTTCTTTTCTCCGTTTAGGAGAAATTTTCCGGTATTTTTCCTCTGTTTAGGAGGAAGTTACTGAATGGTTTCCTATCATTGAGCGGGATAGAAAAATTGTTCGCCCGAAACTTCTCCGGGATGTTCAATTCCGGTGGTAGGAGTTGGATAAAGTTGTCTTTTTCAAGCGATAACAATGGTTTACATTTGCATTAAGAAAATTAAATCTGTATGCAAAGTAAAAGATTTATATTATTAATCATGGTGATTTCGTTCTGCACGTTAGCCCGTGCTCAAAAAATCGCATTGAAAAATAACCTGCTGATGGACGGTATGGCATCTCCGAATCTGGGTGTGGAATTCAAGGTCGGGGTGCGTACCACGTTGGATGTTCCCGTCAGTTGGAATTTGTGGAGTTTCAGCAATGATAAGAAGTTTAAGCATTTTGCCGTGCAGCCGGAATTACGGTGGTGGAAATGTCAACCGTTCACGGGACATTTCTTGGGTGTTCACGCTCATTACGCTTCTTATAACGCGGGAGGTATCGGACCTTTCAGAACGATAAAGGATAACCGGTACGAGGGATGGTTGGCGGGTGTCGGCGTGAGCTACGGTTATAACTGGATATTCGCGCCCCGCTGGTCGCTGGAAGCTACTGTCGGGGCAGGATATGCTTATATGTCGCACGATAAATTCCCGTGTGGCAAGTGTAAACCCAAGATCGGGCACAAGACCGCACATTATTTCGGGTTGACGAAACTCGGGTTAACTCTTGTGTTTCTGATAAAATAATACAGACTATGAAAATCAATGGTAAGATGAGGTTTAAAATGGTGGCTCTGGCTGGGCTCGTGTTGCTTTTTATAGCTCCTGTCGCTTTAGTTGCCCAACAGAAAGTGTCAGACGTGCGAGTGGTGGTGCGTGACGTGCGGCAGGAGCGTGACAGTATACGTGTTGTGCTTGATATTGAGGCTATCGGGGTTTCTGTCCCTGCCCGAGGTCAGATGTACCTTTTCCCGGTGATTCGTTCCGGGATGAACGAGAGGAAGCTGCTGCCTGTCGTTATCAGCGGCAGGATTCAACAGGCGGTGGTGAACAGGGTTGAAAGGCTTTCGGGGCGTGTCGAACCCGTGTACGCGTCTTTCTCCGCGAGGGAGCAAAAGTTTTTTCACGAGAGGATAAGTTACAGTGCGACGATTCCTCTCGAAAGTTGGATGAGGGATGCGAATGTTGCCATGGCACAGGAACGGCGCAATTGCAGGGGTGAGTTTCATCACCTTTCCATGGAGGTTATCGCTGATAGAATCCGTTTTGCGGAAAGGCCGACACGTGTAATTTACGAGCTCCCCGTGGAACTTCCCGTCCCGCCGCGGGAGGAGATAAAGATCAGAACGGAGTCCGGCGAGGCACAGATTATCTATACGGTAGGCAACGCGGAGATTAAACCCATGTTAGCCAATAACCGGAACGAGTTGGATAAGATTCGGCAGAGTATTGAAAAGGTGAGAAAAGTACAAGGAGTGAAAATTAACTCCGTTACGATTTCTTCTTACGCGTCACCCGAGGGGACGTGGGAGTATAACCTTAAACTGTCGGAACGGCGGGCGGCTTCGCTCACGGGGTGGCTTCGCGGGAATTATGATCTCGCGGGAATCGCTCTTTCTTCGCAAGGTTACGGGGAGGATTGGGAAGGACTTGAAAAATTAGTTCGGGAAGATCCGGGCATGCCCGAGGGCGAAAAAGGACGAGTGCTTGAAATTATCGGGAATACGGATGTATTTGACGGGCGCGAGAGGCTGTTGATGCAGTATAATGAAGGACGGACTTATCGTTATATGCTTGCCAATCTTTTTCCCATGCTTCGCCGGAGTGCCTATCGGATTACTTTCACGGTTCCCGAATACTCGATCGAAACCATAAAGGAAGTGTTCAAATCTTACCCGAGTATGTTGTCTTTGTACGAGTTTTACCTGCTTGCCAATCAATATGAACCCGGTAGCACTCAATTCAAGGAGGTTATCGTGCAGGCGGCAAGGATATTCCCGGAGGAAAAAAGCAGCCGCATCACGATGGGCGTGTTTAGTTACTTGTCAAATGATGTGTCGGCGGCGTTGAAGTTCTTGCAGGGACTGGAGGATGAGCCCGAAGCATGGATCTATTTCTCTGCGTTCCATGCCCGCAATAATGAGTTGGACAAAGCGGAATATTATGCGAAGAAGGCGGCGGCTACCGGTAATACCGATGCGGCAGCACATCTTAGATTGATTGAACGATACAAGGCAGATGAAAATGTTTATCAGGAGAAATTGAAAGATTGGGAAATGTATGGAATGGATTGATTCCACGATGATTGAAAATATAATTATTGTCCATTAAAAACACGACTAAATGAAGATGAAAATGATTCTAATGTCAATGTTGGCGATAGCGGCATTGACCGGTTGCAGTAAAAGTGATAGCGATAATGATCCGCCGATAATAAGTGATGCGGATGTTGCTTATCTTTCCATTAAAATTGCAACGCAAAATACATCAGCCCGTTCTTCGGGCGAGGAAAGCGGAACGAACGAGAGTGACTTGAAAAACCTTTATCTGTTGTTCTTCGATGAGGCGGAAAATATAGTGGGAATCCCGGGTACGACGGATTACCTCGTGAAGATTCCGAATGCTTCTTCAAGCCCGTCAGCCGTTAAGGTCTCTGCGGCGGCGACCAAACTTTTGGTGATAGCCAATCCCGGCGACAAGTTGGAGGGAATGTTGAACGATATTAACGTAACGACGACTTTTAGCACGGTTAACACGGCAATCAAAGAGGCTACCCGAGAGGAGATCACGGATGTCGTTCTGCCTATTGCCAAAGGTTTTACCATGATTAATAGTGGCGATGAAACCGGGAAAGATGCCGGGGATAAGATTTCCGATCCTTTGATTGACATCAGCGGTAAAATTCAGAAAGTGACGAAGGACGTGGATGACGACGAGGCAAAGGAGGCTGCCGAGAAAATAGGTAACAGGGTGCAGGTGAAGATCGAACGTCTGGCTTCCAAACTGGAACTCAGTCTTAAAGGTAATATAGAGGTAAAACCTGACGGGGCAACATTTGTTTTCGGTAACTGGACTTTGGATGCCGTGAACAGTACGTTCTATCCTTTCGCGGAGAAGGCGCTACTTTCGGTTACTCATTCGAATGATGGAAGTTATACCAGTAATTTCTACACGGTTGACCCGAATTACACGAATGATGTCGGTATCGTGAATGCCACGGTAAATAGTAGTACTTATAATCCGGTATTGGTGTCGCCGTACACGTGGATGGCTACCGCGGATAAGACTTATTGTATCGAGAATACGATGTCTGCCGCCGAACAGAAGTTCGAGAATGCTACCCGTCTGGTGATTAAAGGCACGTATTATCCACCGGGACGCGCTAGTGGGGGCGACTGGTTTAATTTTGCCGGGAGTAATTTCACTGATTTTGCGGCATTGAAAGCTGCTTACAATGCTGTCGATGTCGGACCGAATTTGAAGGCTGCCTGCGAGAAAATGTACACTAAAATAAAGGAGTACGCGGATGCGCACAGCGAGGTGACTCTTACCGGTACTTCGTTCGCCACTCTTTTGGAAACGGATTTGTCACAAATCCCGAATGGCGGAGAGGTTATCAAGGATGGTAAGAATCCTGTTATCCGTTGGTACCAGAACGGGCTTTGTTATTACTATTACGAGATACGTCATGATAATGAAACAACGCAGGAGATGGCTTTTGCCAAATACGGCGTCGTTCGTAATAACTGGTATAAATTGACCTTGGGTTCCGTGAAAGGTGCGGGAACTCCTTGGTATCCGGATATAGACAACCCGGGACCCGGTGATCCGGACCCGAAAGATCCGATTGACGGGACGGTAGGATATATCGGTATCACGGTTGAGGTAGCACCGTGGATCGTTTGGGAAAACGAAATAGGGATTTAGGGATTTTTGATTCGGTGATTCCTTGATTTAGTGATTGACGATTCAGTGATTTATGAAATACGGTTTGTATGGTTGGAATCATTTAGCATGATAAAATCTATAATGAATGAATGGTATGAACGTGAATAATGTACATCGAGACAGGTTCCGGTTGCTTCCGATTGTTATCTTGTCGCTTTTCTTCGTGTCGTGCGAAAGTATCAAGGACGATATGGATGATTGCGGGATATATCTGGAATTTGTCTACGATTACAATATGGAGTATGTTGACTCTTTCGAACTGCAAGTGGAGACGGTCGATGTATTCGTGTTTGACGGGAAAGGGCTGTATCTTTTCAACAGACACGTCGGGCGTAAGGAACTTGTCGGGGGGAAACGGATGTTTTTCGGGAATGATTTCCGTCCGGGGGAATACAAGATACTGGCGGTAGGAGGGTTGACAGAGCATTTTAAGGTTGCTGACAAGGACGGTAATTCTTTATCCCCCGGGCAGACTATGCTGGAAGATGTCCGGATAACGCTGAACCGGACTTCCGGGACGGTATCTCACGGATTCTCGCCTTTATGGGTGGGACAGACCATTGATATTCAGAATAAGTCCGATTTGTCGGTGTTTCCGGTGCATCTTGTCAAGAATACCAATCGTTTTACGTTGTTGCTGGATAAATCTGAAAAATATGCTGGAGCAAGAAGTGGGGCGGCTGCGTATACTTTTGAAATAGAAACCCCGGAAGGGGCGGTGTACGGTCATGATAATATGCCAAGGCTAAGGGAAAACGTGAGGTACATTCCATACGAACTGACAACGGGGAGCGAGCCGGGAGTGTTGTCCGCGGGACGTCTTAACACGGTCAGACTGGTATACGGTGAAGATTATAATTATAAACTTACCGTGCGTGATGCGCGAAGCGGAAGCGTGTTGTGGAATTACGATCTGATGTCTTTATTGGAAGAGATAAAACCAGCGAAAGGGTTGGACGGTAATGACTTGTCCATGCAGGGATTTCTTGATCGACAGAGCGAATGGCATCTGGTGCTTCTGTATAAAGAGGGAAGTGGGCCCGATGGTTTTGTTGCCGTGGGAATCAAGATCAATAACTGGATAATATGGTTTAATGATATAGGTGTCTGATTTTATATTGAAGTGTTTATGAAAAATAATATCTTACATATTGTCTTTACGCTGGTTTTTCTCGTTTCCTGTATCTCAGAACGATCGGAAAAGAATGAAGATATGGCGGGCGGTACGCGGGGAATGATGTCAATAGAGGTTCTTGTGGATGGAGCTGACGAACATGATTACGTTCATACAGCCCGTTTTATCACGTTCGATGACGCTTCGGTTTTCCCTGTTATCGATATCAACGAGGTCGTTGCTTTTGACACGAAAGAGCAGGACGCCAAGAAGTTCGGTACGACGTTGGAAGTCAGTTCGAACCCGGATAAAATGCTTGTCGTGGTCGTGAATGAGCCGGGGACAATGACTGCCGCGTTGGAAGCGGTGACTTCCCCGTCCGAGTTGGAGGATTTGATTTTTCGGATGGGGGACGCATTTAATTTTAACCATACGCTCCCTGCTTCTTCGGGACTCCCGATGACCGGGGTAAAACGGAAAATTGCAGTAATCGAGGGGAACACGACACGGGAAAAGATCAATATAGAAAGGGGGGTGGCACGGGTAGAGCTTTGGTTGAAAAAAGAGGATGCCGTTGCTTTTGCCCGACTGACCAATTCTTTTCGGGTGCTGTTGGAGAACACCTACACGGGAGGATATCTGATAGCAGGGACAGAGGCCGACGGCACTCGTTTTCAAACGGGTACGGACGTGGAAAATAATTTTGGGCGGATGTTGATTCCTGCCAGTGATTACGAGTATGTCGGTTGGTTTTACGGGGCAAGTAATTCTTTGGAGTTAGATGATACCAAGCAATTGATATGCGCGTTTTACACTCCCGAAAGAACTTGCTCTGCCCCGGGAGATGTTGATAAGCTGGTATTGGATATCATAGGATTAAGTACTCCCGACGGGTTGAGGGATACCCGTACGATCCTGTCTGAATTTTCCCCGGAAGGAGGGGGGAATGTGCAAGCACTCACGGAGATCAGGCGGAATAACGTGTACTGTATCGTGGGTGTCGTGAAGGAGAAAACCGTGCAGTTCGAGCATACCGTCATTCCGTGGTCGGATGCGGGGCAGGGGATTATTATTGATCCCCAGTACTTTTTGCGGGTAAGTCGGGATAATCTTTATATCAGTAGTGACGGGAAGTCGGTTATAATTACAACCGAGACCAATTACGACAGGACTGACCGCGGGTTCCCGAAAGGGATACAACTGGGAACGGTAAGTTATTACGATAAAAATGGCGATCTACTTGCACCTTCTCATGTTCAGAGTGATTGGTTACAAGTCGTGATGTCGGAAGTTGCCGGAAGTTTGTTTCAAAAGTTGACATTTACGGTTTCTGGGAATCTAGGTAGTGTTGATATAGGATGTTATGCCGTTGTAGAAATCAAGGCGGGAAATCTGACCAAGGAGGTACGGGTAACTCGTTCATAGTATAATAAATATGTGATAAATGAAGCGATTTAAAGTATTATCGAAACTGTTTTACCCGGCTGTTTTATTACTGCTTGGTGTGGCGGGGTGTGTATCGGAGAAACTGGATGCACCTGCCGGAGTATCGGGTGAGGTGGTGGCCATGGAAATGATTATTCCGGGTTTTGATGTGCCTGTAACCCGCTCGTTAGAAGGTTCCAAAGGGGAGGCCGCGGTGGAGACGATAGACGTTTTGATTTTCGATCAATCGACTCCTGCCGCGAAATTGCTCCAAAATATCAAAGTGAGTAATTTTACGCAGGAACCGTCGGGTTCGGATTATAAGATAAAGTATAATTTGGCGTTACCGAAAGACGAGAATGCCGCTTTGATTGTAATTGTCACGAACGCTTCGGATGAGGTGGATAAGGCATTGACAGATTATCCGGTCAATTCGGAAAAACAAGACGTGTTAGGAGCGTTGAAATTTATCACGCGACCGAATACCGACGGTTCCTATAAATGGAATGTATCGACACCGGGTTATACCCCGATACCGATGTACGGGGAAGTTCCCGTCAACGGGATTGCACCGGGAAAGACAGTCAGCATATCGTTGACTCGTATGCTTGCCCGTATTGACGTCGAGAACGAGGTTAAGGGGAGCATTTTCAGACTTGAGGAAATATACGTGGTGAATTACAATACTTCGGGTTATATTGCCCCGGCGTGGAACGCATCCAACGGTAATATCATAGCGGATTATTACACGAATAATAATAATCCTATGGTGCCGAATCCAGCGGGCAAGCAGCCCGGAACCTTGGATGATGCGATGATGTATGAATATAAGCAGGTTGGCGATGTTGCCGGACCTTTGTTGGCGGGGGAGATCTACGCCTATGAAGCCGCGAGGAACTCGGAAGCCGATCAAGTGAACGGAACTTGTCTGATTATCAAAGGAAAGTATTTTGGGAAGGATTACTATTATCGCGTTGATTTCACTCGTGAGTCGGTGGCGTCTACTGCCGCGGACTATATGCCCCTGTACCGCAACTACAAGTATATTGTCACGATAACGGCGGCAGAGGGAATCGGCTACGAATCATTCGATCAGGCGCTTCGCTCGAAAAGTGTGTTGTCAAATCTGAAAACTTCTATTCTGGTCGTGGATATGTCCGGGATAAAGCACATTGTTTATGACGGACAGTTCTTTATGGGTGTGGAAACACGGGTAATTGATATGCCATACGGCGTGAGCAGGCAATTGAAACACCGGGTGAGTTCCGATTATCACGGGGATTGGAATGCTGTCGTGTTGGAACCGAACGCGCACACGTGGCTCCGGCTTGCCGACAATAAGCCCTCGACGAATGGGGCTGACATTAACCAGACAGGGGTGGAAATCAATGTTATGGCGATTACCCCGCCGGGTAATCCCGAGGATTACGTGAGCGGTAAAATCGTGTTTACTGCCGGGAGGCTTATCGACACGCTGACGGTCCGGAGAGTTCCGGTCGCCGAATTGTTTGCCCGTAGTAACGTGGTTCTAAGTTCCGGGGTATTGACTTTTGCCATTACGGAACAGGATAACCGGACGATTCCGGCTTGGTCGCAGGGGCTATTTTTTAAATGGGGATCGCTTGTCGCGCTGGCACCGGGAGGGAATCCCTATGATCCGACGGTACAAGTCGTGTATGCCCCGTCGGGGTTGAATCCGTCAGACTGGAAAGGCGGGCTTGGCGGTTGGGATAAAATACCATACGGTCACCCGAATTTCGGCTTTACCTCGTCTTCCGCGGCGGATGATTCTTTTAAAGAGTTTTTTAATAACACGGGTTTCGACGAGGCAACGGGCATAGGGGATATATGTCGTTATATTTCCAGTGGAAAGGATGGAAAAGGTTGGGTGGAAGGAAAATGGCGTATGCCTACTTCTGCCGAATTGGAAGCATTGTATAATGAAACGGGGGTAAAAACAGCGAATAGAGGTAGTTTTAAAGATGTCACGTTAAACTTGAATGCCAATTCCGGCAGTTATTTGAATGGATCGTTTGATCCGGAAAGTGGTTGGTTTCTGGGGGCGAACGTGTCGGTTTCTACTTCAACGCCTGCCAACGCGGGGACACCGCCAGCCGGAACTGTTTTTCTGCCTGCCGCGGGACACCGCTATCCCAACGGGGACGGTAACGTGGTACAAGTCGGGGCTTACGGGTATTATTGGTCGGCGACGCCTTACACGATTAATAGCCGGTACACGGTGAACTATCTTTTCATGGAAAAAGACGGGATGCTGTTTTACGATGCCGACTTGTCGTATGCTTTTCCGATTCGTTGTATCAGAGATTATTGATGGATAAATATATATGATATGGAAACACCGAAGTATATGATGAAAAAGATATTCTTTCTTTTGTTGGTATTGTTGGGAATGAGGGACGGTGTATCGGCACAATCCTCTCATCTTATGCCTTTTTTCCGGTCGTTTTTGGACGGGGATATGGAGAATGTGAAACTTTTTGAGCCGAATCAGATCGAAGCCTCGGGAAGAAAAGCCGATAACACGTACAAGAGAGCAAATCAGGCGAAGCCGGTGAAAAACTTGGGATTGCGACTCACGCAAGGAAAAGAAGAGGTCGGGGCTTTTTATTTGCCCGATTATATTTTCTCCACGAAAGACGGTTTACTGATTGAGTTCGAGTATATCATGATGTACACGAATCCGTCGGAAAAGGGTTTGACGGACGGTATTTGTATGTTTCTTGTCGATGCGACTACCAATCAATATATTGGGGATAATCTGAAATACGGAGCGGAGGGGGCGGGGTTTGGTTATACTCACAGGTCGTCGGTTCACCAGAGCATAAGTAAGGGGGTATTGCCGATAACCGGCATGAAAGGCGGGTATCTCGCCGTGGCGCTGGATCAGGGTAATTTTAAGAATTGGCGTATGGAAGACTACGAGATGAGAAACGGGATTCCTTATAATGATAATTTGACTACAATAGCTAATGCGCAACTTCTAAAGTATAACACCAGAAGTAATGTAACCATTCGGGGGGCTGCCGGTCGAGGAAAAAAAACGATAACAACTAAACAGAATACGCATGAAATACCGGAAGGCAGTTGGGGATTTCCGGTACTTATCACCCGACACACGGGATGGAGTATTACCGGAGGGCTTGAAGATGAACATTCGAACGGATTGAGAAATGAAGCCGGATTCGAGTTGAACACAATGAGCGGGCAGTATGAACGGCATGTTACTCCCCGGATTGATAAACCGTTCAATATTTCAGGCGGAGGTGTGTTCTCTCATTCAGATGAAAGTACATACCGTAAAGCAATTATCGCGTTGGAACCCAATGATAACGGGGGTGGTTTTAAGATTACGGTGACGATACAACACGGGACAGACAAGACGGTCGTGATAGAGAATTACACGTACCCGTCTTCTTTGAGTTATACTGAAAATAGTTTACCAATCCGGATTGCGGGCGGCAGTCCGCCTAAACCGATATGGTATACCACCCCACCGGTAACAGACCTAACCCTGATTACGCCACAGAGATTATGTATCGGGTTTATGGCATCGACCGGACAGCTTACGGCACATACCAATATTATTAAGAATTTGCGGATTACTCCTCTCTATGGGGCACGCGCAGAAGATGATATTTACGAGCATCGTCGAGGACCTGCCACTGTGAGACCATTGGATAATGACGTGGCGTACAGGGGTGAAGGCAGTACTCCGAATCCCGGTAAAGATAATTTGGACCCGAGGAGTTTCAGAATATGGAAAAATGATAAGGAATGTCTTGGGAGTGAGGTATTCGTGTACGAAGCTCTTAACGAGGGCAAATGGGTATATAATCCGGATCTGGCTGAAATGATGTTTTTTCCGGTCAAGGGTTTCAAGGGCGAGGCCTCGATCATGTATGACGTTAAGGGAAAGTACGCGCCTTATGACGATGAGTTGTTTCGTTCTTCTCTGGCGAAAATCGTGATTAATATAGATGATAATCAACCTTGAGTTCGCCTTCGGCGAGTTGCAGGTTACAGGTTGCATTTGCCTTCGGCGAGTTACAGGTTGCTTCTCTAGCGTTAGTAATTTGTAACTCGCCGAAGGCGAACCCTACTCCCCAATCTTTTGTTTGTTTTTTCGGAAACGTTTGTAAAAAAGCCTTTTTCTGCACTTTAATTTGTTAAATTTTATTTGATTATATTGATATTCAATGTTATAACACTTGTAAAGTTACGTGTAAATTCTTGTCTAAAATTTGGCTTTATACTATTAACTTTTATACCTTTGCCGGATTAATTTTCTCCGGGTCGTTTTGTATGAGCGAGGGACATTTAGTGAGTTTTTGACGATCGGGTGAAACTTGAAAGAGATTCAAACGTATTTGGAAATAATTAATCTATAAGAATTATGAAGACAAGAATTGAACATGATTTACTCGGCAACAAAGAGGTGCCAATGGATGCTTATTATGGTGTTCAGACTTTGAGAGCAATCGAGAACTTCGCTGGGATTAGCGGTTACACGATCGGAATGTTCCCGAACTACGTGAAGGCTTTAGCGATGGTAAAATGGGCGGCTGCAAAGGCTAACTATGAATTAGGCTTGATTCCTTCCGATATAACGAATGCTATTACGGCAGCTTGCGAGGAGATCATTGACGGTAAATTGGCCGACCAATTCCCCGTGGATATGGTACAAGGTGGTGCCGGAACTTCCACGAACATGAATATCAACGAGGTTGTAGCTAACCGTGCGTTGGAATTATTGGGACATCAAAAAGGTGAGTACGACTATTGTCACCCGAACAACCACGTGAATCTTTCTCAATCCACGAATGACGCTTACCCGACATCTTTCCACTTGGCTATAATTTTGACCAATAAAGAAGTTGTGGCAGAGATCAAATTGTTGGTTGATTCTTTCCGTAGAAAAGCGAAAGAGTTCGAGCACGTGTTGAAAATGGGACGTACTCAGTTGCAGGATGCCGTGCCGATGACTTTAGGTCAGGAGTTCGAGGCTTATGCTTATACTTTGGAAGAGAATATCGAGCGTCTGAACGAGGCTGCTAAATTGTTCTTGGTCGAGAACATGGGTGCCACGGCTATTGGTACGGGTATCAATTCAGAACCGGAATATGCTGAAATCTGTGCTCGTGAATTGCGTATTATCAGTGGTGAAGAGTTCGTGTTAGCACCGAACCTGATTGCCGCTACGCCTGATACCGGGGCTTGTGTATCCTATTCTTCCGAATTGAAACGTTTCTGCGTTCAATTGTCCAAGGTATGTAACGATTTGCGCTTGTTGTCCAGCGGTCCGAGATGCGGATTGAACGAGATTAACTTGCCGCCGATGCAACCGGGATCTTCTATCATGCCGGGTAAAGTAAATCCGGTTATCCCTGAAGTGGTAAACCAAGTTTGTTTCCGTGTAATCGGTAACGATACGACCGTGATGATGGCTGCTGAAGCCGGTCAGTTGGAATTGAACGTGATGGAACCGGTGATCGTGTACGCTATATTCAACTCTATGCAGATGTTGATTAAAGTTATGGATCGTTTGAGAGTTTTGTGCGTTGACGGAATCACTGCTAACGCTGAACGTTGCAAGGATATGGTAATGAACAGTATCGGAATCGTTACCGCGTTGAATCCGACGCTGGGATATGAAAATTCTTCTCGTATTGCCAAGAGAGCTTTAGCCGAGAACAGAAGTGTTTACGATTTGGTACTGGAAGAAAAGTTGTTGACTAAGGAAGAGCTAGATAACGTTTTACGTCCGGAATTAATGATTGCACCGAAAAAATTTTATAAGAAAAAGTAACCTAACATGTTTAATTTCGTAAATATTGCTGTATCTTAGCAAAACTAAATTTTAAATATAAGGTTATGAAGAAAAGTTTTAATCGGTTTGTTGCAGTTGCTTTAATCGCTGCTTCATCAGTTGCTTTGAGCGGATGTTTCGGCTCTTTCGCATTGACATCCAAATTACACAATTGGAACGGTAGCGTTTCTGATTCTAAATTCGTGAACGAGTTGGTATTTTTGGGATTATGCATCCTTCCGGCATACGAATTGTGCTGCTTGGGTGATGCTTTGATCTTCAACTCTATCGAATTCTGGGGTGGTAACAATCCTGTTGCCATGAAAGCCGGAGATATCGAGAAAGATCAAGTGATGTTTGCAGGTAAATCTTACACTGTAACCAAAACTATGAACAAAATGGAGATCTCTAGCGAAGAATCTGACGCTGTTGCTGAATTCCAATATTATCCGGAAGAGGATGCTTGGTATCTGATGAACGGTCAAGAAAAACAAAAATTGATGAAAAACACGAAGAAGATGATGAAAGCAGTTGTTGCTCTTCACTAATTTTTCGGAATATAGAGAATAAAAAAAGGACGTCGAAAGGCGTCCTTTTTTATTTTTTGTTGCATACTATTTTCTAATGAATCTAAAAATAAAGGGATAAATTCTTGCGAACATGTTGCTGTTTTGTTATCTTTACACAATTACTAATTTAAAATGCAATTAACATGAAAAAGATGATTTTTTTAGTTTGTGCGTTATTCTTCGTGTTGACAGGATTCAATCAACAGGAAAGAATTGTGGAACAAGGTAATGTGGAAATTCTTGGGGGTGTTTCTGCTGTAGGGTATAAGCCCGAAATAACGCAAGAACTCATGAATGTGAGGGTTAATGAAGGAGGTATTGCTGTATTTCTTGCTCAATTTGTACCAATTGACGATCCGACTCTCCGAATTGAATGGTATTGTGATGGTGTGCCAGTTAAGCTCGGTACTCGGATTAAAGCCTATAAGGACGATGGAACTGCGACATTAGTAATAAATAAAGTCGAGCCAGAAGATGCTGGAATATACGAGATTAAAGTATCTAATGCCTTGGGAGAGGCTCTTTCTAGTGCGAGGTTAACCGTCACAGAATAAAGTTGGAAGCAGGATAACATATTTAATTTATTGTCGTTACCCGGTAAAAATCACGCCAAGAGTACTTTGTTGTGTATTTTAGCGTGATTTTAATGATTGTTGATGTGTGTTCTGCGAGGAAATCCGTATATTTGAGTTTAGGTGTTAATAATAAAGGATAAGCGTGATGAATAGTAATCATATTTTTACCGAAGCTTTATATGGGTACAAGCGTTCCCGTCGGAATGTGATTTTTAGGATATTTGTTCTTCTCGGGATCGTGGGGATTACCCTTTACGTGTTCACGCCACTATCCGGTTTAGGTTCCGCTAGAAGTTTCGAGAAACTGTTTCGAGGTCCGGCGATGGATTGGTTTTCCCGGTCGCTATCCTCGTCCATTCCTTTCAAATGTGCTTACTTGTTCAACATACTGCAACTGCTTTTCGCGGTAGTTCTCGTGAGCAACGATAGCAGGCGGTTCCGTTTGGATTCCACGGTAGCGTTGAGCGTTCACGCCCAAGGGAATTCGGAGATTACAACGGGGAACGTCATCGGTAAAATTCTTGCTTTCACGCTGGTCAACGTGTCGTTCCTTGCCTTTTGTGCCCTTTTGAACCTTCTTTTCTATCCCGAGGTGTTCAACGTGGGGTATTACCTCTTTTATTGGTTGACGCTGAACCTCCCGACCACGGTCTTCTGTATTGGTCTTTCCACCTGTGTGATGAGGCTGACGGGCAATCAAGGGTTGGGTATGCTACTCCTTGTGGTTATTTTCGGTGTGTTGATCCTCCCGGGTTCTGTTTGGCTAAACGGGTTATTTGATCCTTTGGCTACGGGCATTCCCAACATGTTTTCCGATTTCACGGGACACGTGAATCCCGGGAATTACTTGCTACAACGGGTGTTTATCCTATTCTCCGGGGTTGGGTTGGCAATCCTGTCGGTAATCCATTATCCTAGAATTCATAATAATCCGCGGGCACCCTTTCGGTTGGTCTGTACGGCACTGTTTCCCTTGCTCTTTGCCGGCAGCTTAGCGGTCGTGTATACTTGCGGCATTCAAACTGTTTCCCAAAAGCGGGAAGCCTTTCGTGATGCTTACGCGAAGTACGATCGGGAGAAGCCGCTCAAAATAGTTGCGAACTATCTCCAGTTGAAAGAAAACGAGAACGGTGGTATCTCCGTGATGAGTAGAATGACGGTTGCGAACAGGGATAGTGTTGTCCTCCCGTTGGTACTCTACCTGAATCCCGGGCTTGTTGTTGCCTCGATCACTGTGGATGGAAAAACGGTCTCTTTCCAACGAGAGCAACAGGTGATTCTCGCGGACGAAACGGTGGCATCCGGCAAGACGAGCGAGGTTGTCGTGAAATACGAGGGGAAAATCGACAATAGTTTCTGTTTCCTCGATACCCCGGAAGAGAAATACGCTTCCCCGGAAGTGAACACGATAGGTATTTACCGCTTCGGTTATTCCCCCGCTTTCTGCGAGAAGGAGTACAAGTTGCTTTCCCCGGAATGCGCCTGGTATCCCGTCAGCATGCCTCTTTACCACCCGTTGGGGTTCCGGGAAGAGATGTTCACCCACTACACGTTGGAGGTGGAGCATGCTCCACACCTTGTGGCGATATCCCAGGGAAAGGCAGATAGAGAAATTGCTGGGAAGACAAAGTTCAGTTTCGAGCATAATATACCCGGGATTAGCCTCTGTATAGGCAATTACAAGAAACGGGAGATGTTGATTTGCATTGATACGGTAGGGCTTAGAATCGCTCCGGGAGTAACCATTGAGTCCGTGGAAGACGACCATCCGGTAAGCGTGGAGCTTTTCTACTTGCCCGAGCATGAGTTTATGCTTGATTGTTACGATGTCGTTACTAAATTGAAGTTGCTGGAAACTATCGAGGGCGCTAAAAATTCGGTGCATTTTTATAGCTATTATTCTAATTATGAACCTAAACGGCTCGAGAATAAAATTGCTTATGATCCCACGTTACAATACCCTTACAGTTGGCTCACCCTCGTGGAAGTTCCTTGTAATTTTCACGCGTTTGCGGGAAGGTCGTTGCAGACAGGAGAGCGCGTGCAGGGGGGGATGGTGTTCCTGCCGGAAAAGAGATACTCGGTAGATGAATCTTCCTATTCTCATGAAGATAAGGAAGAGGAGGCCTGTGGGCGTTTGGTTCATGAATTGGATTTGTTCTCGGAGGGTAGTTGTGATCTGAAGCCGAGTTGCGTGGGTAACACGAGTTTTATCCAGTCTGACGAGTATCCTTTGATAAACGACGTGTTGAAGTTGATCTTTAGTTCCCCGTATCGCGGAATATTTGGAGAGGATATTGAGTATCTTATCGTGGATTATTTGAAAGATCATAGCCTGGAGGATGCCTTGCGGGATTCCTCGCTCTCCCCGGGATTGCTTGATAATATTATCCGTAAAAAGCGTGATGAGTTGTTAGCCCTTTTGGAGATTCGAATTGGTAAGAACGAATTTCTGGAGGCTTATCACGATTTTCTCAAACGACACCTTTTCGAAGAAAAAAACTTTGAAGAGTTTTCACGGGAACTCTCCGCCCGTTTCGGGGTCGGCTTGGATACTATTGTCGAGAACTGGTACCGGAGCGACAGGTTGCCCGTTTTTCAGGTAGCTGGGCATGGAGTGTCTGTTGGATATGATATAATTTTTGATTTCGATGTGTTTAATAGGGGTGAAGTTCCGGGTATTATCACGTTGAGTGATGGAAAGCCGGGGTGGATTATCCCCCCGGGAGAGGGAAGAAGTATAAGGAAATACATAAAAAGCATTGGTAATTTTAAC
>NZ_CAUFYA010000042.1:0-48360 GCF_959596855.1 uncultured Butyricimonas sp. | reverse complement strand
CCGGGTTCGCTTCCCAGTTGTAGAATTTCAAGTATAGTTGGGTGGAAGTCGAGACGGCGGTTACGGTTCGGGTGTATTCCACGTCATCGTCCATGAGATTGAGCCATTTGCCGATGTCCCATCTGGTAGGTCCGGAGAGGTAGCCGTCGCCGATGAGAAGTTCATGGAAATCGTCGGTGCAGGATGGGTACACGGTATCCTTCGGGTATTTGGTAAGAAAATCGTGACAGGAGGTTAGTACCAGCACGATGATGAGCGATATGTAAAGTATTCCTGTTTTCATAAGTGGTTTGTTTAAAATGAAATATTCAGGTTGAAAGAATAGGTCGGACACAAGGACATGTTGATTTGTGGTGCCGAACCGTTCTGTGTTGCGGGATCTTGCCCTTTGAGTTTTTTGCTACAGAAAGTATGCAGGTTTGTTGCCGAGAAGCCCACGTAACAGTTTTTTAAATTTAGTTTGTTGCATAGTTTGTCGGACAGGTTGTAGCGTAGTGACAGCGATTGGATTTTGACGTAATTGCCGTTTACGACTCTCAGATCGGAGTTGTCGTACATTTGCCATAGGTCTGATGCGAAGCTGTATGAGATTCCCGCTTCATTTTTGGCGTTGTAGTTGTTCCACCATACTTTGTCATGAAGCGTGTTCACGAATTCGGGACCGGAAACAACTCCCGGGATGTCCGTGCGTAGTTCGTCACCGGGGACTTGCCAGCGTTTCAGAAATTCTCGGCGTACGTTTTCCGTCGGTCGGGGTGCGATGGTGCCATATCTGGAGGATACATTGGAATACATTTTTAACAGACGGATTTTAGCTCCGAAGCTGTAAGCCACGTTGATTGCCATGGTGAAGCGTCGCCATGCAAACGTGTTCTGGATTCCTCCCTGTATGTCGGGTACCCGGCTTCCGGAGTAGACCATGATTTCTTGCCACACGTCTTGCCGGTCGCTCGTTTTGTTGAATTTTTCCATGAGATCGGTTTTTTTGCCGTCGATGTAAGTGGTTTGATCGGAACCGAAGAATATGGGTAGCCCGTTTTCCGGTTCGAGCCCGATGTATCGGTATGAGAAGAAGGAGTTGAGCGGGCGACCGGCGATGTCTGCCGAGCCGTTGAGGTACATATCGTATGTGACGGTTTGTTCGAAGGATCTGTCCTTGCGTGACCGCCGGTTTACGAGTTGGTTGACGACTTGCCCGATGTTGGGGTTGAATGTCCAGCGAAATCCGTTGATGTTGACGCTCCGGGTGTCTATCGGGGTAAAGTTCATGGAAACTTCGATACCCTGATTGGTGATGACTCCTTGGTTTACCGTCCAGTTGTTCAGCCCGTTGATTTTGGATACGTTTTTAGTAAGGAAGGCGTCTTGCGTTCTTTTGTAGAAGTAGGATACGGAGCCCCGGAGGAAATTTTTGAAGAAGGAGAAGTCGAGCGTGGCGTTGTAGGAAGCTGTCTTTTCCCATTTCAAATCCGGGTTCGGGTAGTTTTGCACGGTGGAGTAGAATTCTTTCCACGTGTCTTGTATGCCTTCTTTACGGATGACGAGTTTTGCCGAGGCGTTGTCTAGCATATTTCCCTGGTAACCGAATGAAGCTCTTAGGTCTAAGGTGGTGATCCAATTGGCTTTTGGCAGGATGCTTTCTTTGATGTTCCAGCGTCCGGATACCGACCAGATGGGAGCTAGTTTCTCGTTTGCCCGGGAACCGAAACGATTGGAGGCGTCTATGCGGATGTTGGTATTTAGGGAATACATATTTTTGTAACTGTAGGAGATGGTGCCATAGAAGGAAGCCACGTTGGTCAGTTTATCTGTCCATTCGCCTATAGCCGCAGAGGTCTTGCCTCTCCATTTCATGAAATCCTCGTATTGGTTCCAATCGGTGATTTCTGCCATCTTTTTTCCCCTTTCCCGCAGATAGCCCCGGTAGGTTTGATTCAGCCCGTAGTATTGCGTGGAAGATATTTCTCCCCCCGCGGAAGCGGTGATGAGGTGAATTTGTTCGGAATCGATGAATTTGTTGAAATCCAGTTGCGCCCGTATCACGTAGGAGTATTTTTCGGAGTTTTGATAGATGAGTTCTCCCCCGAACGGAAGTTTGTTCTGGATTTGAAGAGATTTGGCGTAGAATGATTTTTCTCCATGCCAGGTTTCCTGGGTGGTGTTTGCCGTGGAGTAAGAACCGGTAATGGCGGCTTTTAACGGTTCGAGGATTTTGTAGTCTACGGTTGCCCGGATAGTCATGCCCGTGGAACGGATGTCTTGCGAGGTATTGGCTACGTCCTCGAGGATGTTGAAGTCTACGGGTTGGTTATTTGACGTGTAACGCTGGTAGTACCATAGTTCTTTGTTTTCGTTGTAGACGGGAAGTGCCCGCGTGGTGTTGTAGGCATACGTGGTGACGCCGACGTCGCCGGGTGTGTATTTCCGTTTACCCACGTCTGCGGTTATTCCCATGCGGAAGGTGAATTTGTTGTAGTTTGCTGTCAGGTTTATGTTTGCCGTGTAGCTTTTGTTGTTTTCTCCTTTTATGCTTCCGCTGGCATCGCTGAAACCGATGGACGCGTAATACCTTAAGCTACTGCTGCCCCCGGAGATGCTTAGCGTGTGTTTGTGGGTGAAGGAGTTGCGCATGAGCAGGTCGAACCAATCGGTGTTCACGGATTCGTAGTACCCGACTTCTTTCTGCATTTCTTCGAAAGTTATTTTGTTTTCCCAATAGTCCCGGAGCGGTTTCTCGTATCCCATCCAAGTTTGTAAATCACCGAAAGGTACTCTTTTTTCGATGAGTTCCCGGGAATAGGCGATTCTTTCGCGGGAGTCCATCATGTTCACGCTGTTGTCCCCGTAGTGCGGGCGGCGCATGAAGCTTCCCGATAAGGAGTAAGAGATGGTGGGTGGTCCGGGTTTGCCTTTTTTGGTCGTGATGACGATAACCCCGTTGGCGGCACGAGCCCCGTAGAGTGCGGTTGCCGAGGCGTCTTTCAGTACGTCGATTTGTTCGATGTCTTCCGGGTTAAGTCCGGATATGGCGTTGCCGACCAGATTGACGAAGTCTAGATCGTTGATTTGTTCCGGATCGACATCCACGGGGTTCTCCTGTACGATGCCGTCGATGACCCACACGGGTTCCTGTGAACCGAGCACGGTGGATGTTCCTCGGATGCGGATGCGTGGTGCGGCTCCGATTTGACCTGAGTTTTGCATGAAGGTCATGCCGGGAATGTAGCCTTCCAGCATTTGGTCAATGGATTGCAATCCGGCGACAACGATGTCCGAGGCTTTGATGGATTGTATGGCACTGGTCGTTTTGCGCAGGTCGATTTGTTGGTAACCGGTGTTTACGATGACCTCGTCCAGCATTGCCGATGATTCTTTCATCACGACGTTTATGGTGTCCTTGCCTTTGTACTTGATTTCTTGGGTTTCCATGCCGATAAAGGAGTAAACCAAGATGATGGAATCCAGTTTCGGAAGTACGATTTGGTACCACCCGTTGATGTCGGTGGAGGTGCCCATCTGACCGGGTTTCAAGCGAACGGTTACACCTGCCAGTGGGTGTTTTTGTTGATCCGTTACTTTTCCCACGATACGGATTTCTTTTTTACCTTCCGGTTCGATGGGTTTTTCACGAATGATTACCACGTTGTCGTCCCACAAGTATTCCAGCCCGAATTCGGGTAGGAGTTCGTCCAGAATCTGTTTGAGTTCTTTGTTTTTAGCAACGAGGTTGACTGTTCCTTTGTTTTTGATGAGGTTGTGATTGTACAAGAAATCACATTTTGCCTGTTTCCCGAGTTCTTTGAACACGGCGGTCAAGGATACATTCTGCATATTCGCGTTAATTATCACTCGTTGAGAGAAGACGTTTGCTTGTACTGTCATGAATGTACAACATAAGATGAACCATGCGAATTTCATAAAGATTAACATTTTACGCAACGAAATCCAAGGTATGGTTTTCGTTCCCATTCGTTTTTTTTCCATAAATTTGTAGTTGATAGTTATACATGTTACACCTATTACTTGCAAGGCTATAAGTGTAATTTAACTTGGAGATTGGGAATTGATGGATTCCCAATTTTTTATTTTTTCTTTATCGTTACACTCCTTTCTTTAATAATGAATTCAATTTCGTTGGTTTGTTCAAATTTTTTCAAGAGGTTTTCTACATTCTCGTATCTTTTCAGTCGACCGGTGAAGAGAATGTCTTTTGTTTCCGGGTTTTGGTAGAATATATTCAAATCATACCATAATGCCAGCGTGGACATGATCTCTTGCAAAGACATTTGTTCGAATTTGTAGTACCCTGATTTCCATGACGTGTAGAGTTCCGTGTCTACTTCTTTTATTTCGGTTTTCCGGTTTGTCGTGTTGTAGGTGATTTGATTGCCGGGGGTGATGTCATAGCTTTTACCCCGGCAGGTGACTTGTATTTTCCCTTCTTCCAGTGTTGCTGCCATTTGTTCCTGTGTCGGGTAGGCTTTCACGTTGAATGAGGTTCCCAGTACGCGGATGGACATCTGTCCTGTTTTCACGATGAAGGGGTGAAGGGTGTCTTTGGCAACTTCGAAATAGGCTTCCCCGATAAGGCATACTTCTCTGTTTTTTCCCGTGAATCCGGTGGGATAATGGAGTCCCGAACCGGAGTTCAAATATACTTTTGTCCCGTCGGATAGTATCACTTTGTATTCGGCTCCCATGGGTACGGAGAGGGTGTTGTATGTGATATTCTTGGTCGTGGAGTCCTTTGTGTCGTAAATTAGGGTATGGGCTTGGTTTTTGATCTCAAAAGTGCTGTCAACCACGATGTATTCCTGTTGCTGGGCGTCTAATGGTATAATTTCTCCCGTAGCTAGTTGTAACAGGGCTTTGGATTCTCCCGGTTTTATTTGTTGGGCTGCGGGTGTGGGTGTTTTTATTTCGGGGTGATGATTACTACTGAAATAGTAGAACATTCCCAATGTGATGAGGATACTTGCTGCCGCGGATAACCAGGCAAGATGTTTTTGTTTCTGTCGTTTTGCTTCTTGTGTCTTGATTCTTTGTTGTATTTGTTCAAAAAGGATTTTTCTGTCGTTACCCCGCAGTATGCCTGAATTTCTTTCCATGAGTGAACGAAATTGTTCGTATATGGCTTGATTTGCCGGATGGGCTTGTTTCCATGTTTCGAGTAATCGGTTTTCTTCGGCGGACAATGGTTCTCCGGACAGGTTACCTGCTAATATTTCATAGATGGTTTCCGGTATATCCAAATAATCCGTGTGTTCGTTATTTTGATTCTCCATATTTGATGCTTTTTATGGAGATAGCACCGGAACTTTGGTTTTGTGTGACAGGGAAAATTATTTTTTTACATTTTTTTTCTACACTTTGTCCAAAGAAGGAATAGTGTGATAAAGATATTCTTTTGTAATTTTTCCCGCAGGAATTTGAAAGAACGTCCCATTTGTTTTTTGACGGTATTGATGCTTATTTGTAGTTTTTCTGCAACTTCTTGATATTTCATGCCTTCCATACAGATCATGAGGAATATTTTTCTCCGTTCTTCCGGTAGTTCGTTTAATGCTTTATATAGCGCTTCGTCGTTCCACTCTGTTTCGTCGGCGTTTAAGTTTTCTTGCTCATCTTCTTTTGCGGCAATATAATATTTCTTTCTCCTTTTTTCTCCACGAAGATGATTGAGGGCGGCATGTTTGACGGATTGAAAAATGTATTGTTCCAGTCCGTTGGGAAGATTGGCGAAACGGCGGTGTACCCAAAAATCGACAAAACAATTCTGAACGACATCTTTTGCTGCTTCCGGGTCATCGAGCATTTGATTGGCGAACAGCAGCAATGTGTCATGATAGGTTTCAAAAAGCAGCTTGAAGGCTCCTTCTTCATTTTGTTTAAATAGAGATAATATGGTTTCCGCCTGTCCCATAGTACGTGTTTAGATTCTACAAATATAAAGAATAAAATTATCTTACAAACTTTTGACTTTTAAATTTAACGTGATGGTGTTTTTATATCGTGCAGAAGAAAGTGACGAGAAAAGGTACACTCAGGTCGACGGTTATCCCGTGGATGATGGAGATGATCACGAACTCTTTGCCGCAGAACTTGGTGATAATAGGTAGTGTGGTGTCGGCAGTGGTGGCGCCTCCCACGGAGATGGGGGCTAGTTTTCCGAAATAGCGGATTAGGAGAGGGGCTGCCAATAGGGCAAGCAGTTCACGCATGATGTTTGAGACAAGGGCGATGGTGCCTAGTTCGGCTCCTTTGTATTGGGTGATGAATATGGAGGAGAGGGAGTAATAACCGAAGCCCGATCCCACGGCAAGGCAATCCGTGATGCTTCTGTCGCTTAGGGCAAAGCTGATGAGGGCAGACCCGATGAGGGTGCCGATGATGGTTGCCAAGGGGACAAGTATGATTTTTAAGTTTTGTTGTTTTAAGGCTTGCAGGGCTTTTTTGTCACTCCCGATGCTGATGCCTACAAGGAACATCAAAGCGTACAAAGCGTATAGGGTAGGGGCTTCCGCGGTTAATATGGCGGGAATATCAATGAAGCGTCCTAGCAATACTCCGGCGATGAAGAATGAAACAATCGTGATGCTGCCTTTCATGAGTTGGTTTTATTTAGACGGAACAAAGAAAAAATGATAGATGCCCCACGCGCAAAGGACACTTCCCGCCACGGAGGCGAGGGTGATTAATAGGGCGTCGTAACCGATAGTAGCCAAATTGTTCATGATGTCCCCGTTGGCGCCGACCGTTATCCCCAGTAGAAAAAGTAATAAAAAAATAGCGTAGTTGATCAATTTATACACGATCTTCAAATTCCTCTCCCGGAAGAGGTATCCCAGAATGATCCCCGTGACCATTAATCCGATAACAATACCCATAGTTTGACAATTATTTTATCGCGAAGCTACGATTTATTTTTAAAAACACTATCTTTACGAGGGAGGGGGTCTGGAAATTGAAACATTCATGAAAGAATGTTCGTTACTAATACAGTTTTAATTTTAAAAAATGTTGTTATGAAAAAAGTGATTTCGTCGGTTATATCACCTAGCCAGAAGTTCCTGAGCTTGGGATTGCTTATATTGCGTGTGCTTGTGGGAATAACCATGTTGACTCATGGACTTGCTAAATTGACTTCGTTCTCGGAATTGTCCTCGACGTTTTTCGATCCGATCGGGTTGGGAAGTACGCTTTCGCTGATCTTGATTATCTGCGCCGAAGTGGGGTGTTCCATATTTCTTATTGTGGGGGCATTCACCCGTCTGGCGACGATCCCGTTAATTTTTTCCATGTTGGTGGTAATCCTTATCGTACATGGTAATGATCCTTTTCAAGTGAAAGAGTTACCTTTGATATACTTGGGAATTTACATTTTCCTGTTCTTCGCAGGACCGGGAAAGATCTCTTTGGATTCGATTCTTCTGAAAAAGATAGACACGAGTATACCTAAATAAAGAATGAATTGAGGCAGGTGGTTCCTAGGGAATCACCTGTTCTGTTCCGTTCAGTATTGGGACTACGTTTTCATCTTCTTCCAGTACGGTGGCTGCCAATAACCAATAGAGCAGCAACACGATGGCAATGATGATTCCCACGATTGTCCACACGTTGTTTTTTCTTCTTTTCATGATTCTTTTTGTTAGATTGTTTGTATGAACATAAACGGGAAATGGCAGGGAGAGGTTCTGTTTTTGTGAAAAATTCAAGATAAGTACGTAAGTTTTTTATTTGTTCCTTGATTAATTCTTTTGATTGGTATTAAATATAAATGTTAATTATTCATTTTGTTTTACTATATTTGTATTGATTGCGGCGCTTGGAGCTTTGATGTTTGTCAAATAATTTAACAAAGAAACTAATTTTATGGCTACACGGGTTACAGATTTTTCTGATGGCAGTTACTTGGAGTACGCTCGGGGAAGCTTTGATGAATGGTGTGTTTATTTATCTCGTCCGAATACCGCAAGATATGCACCGCGAGATTATCAATATTTTCAGCGTCTTGTTAATTACGTTTCTAAATATGGTAAAGATGCAATTTATCAAGATTTTGTGTCTATTTATAATAAGACGACCAAAGACTTGGATAACTCTACCATTCAATACATAAAGGATATGACTTCTAAGTATGGGGTGGATGCCCTTGATATAGCCATTGATTTCACCATTATCTATATGGGGATGATTGCCGAAGAAAACAAAGAGAACGCGATATTAGGCAAAAGAGTTAAAAGGCTTGGTGTATATCAGACCATCTATGATGAGCTGTCACCGGATGAAGCTGCAAATTTTAGCCGCGGGAAGAAATGGAGAGAGTTAGATGCTATTTGTCGTGGCAGAGGATTTTAAATAGTTTGTTATAAGAAGTTCTTTAATAGTTCCCCTTTTATCTGATTTAGAATTTATATTTCTTTTGGCATCTACACGCGTAATGTTGTATTCCTGATATAATTCATCAAAGAAATTATTGTCAGGATTGATGCTACGCGGATCGGAGTTGCTTAGCATGAATTTGGCTCCCGTTGCTGATATTTCGTCACAAAACTGTTTCAGCCGGTTTTGTTCGTTGTCGTCAAAATCAAATTTAGTATATGAGTTAAAATTTGAAGTTTCACTGATTGGCTTATATGGCGGGTCAAAGTAGAAGAAAGTTTTTTCGCTTACGTACTCTTTGGTGGCAGTGTAATCGCCACAGAGAATTTCAACTTTTTGTAATAATTCGCTATCCCGTAATATCGTTTCCCTGTCACAAATTTTAGGGTTTTTGTATTTGCCAAATGGCACATTGAATTTGTTTTTAGAGTTGACACGATATAAGCCATTGAAGCATGTACGATTTAGAAAGATGAATAGTGCTGCATTTCTTACAGACCGCGATGATGAATTTCGCTCGTTATACTCTTCCCTAAGGGCTAAATAAAGTTCTTTCTGGTTATCGTATGAAGTTAGATTTTTGTAGTTTGTATCTATGCGTTCTAATTCTGAAATTAAATCTAAAGGTTCTTTTTTGATAACTCTATAAATATTTATCAAATCAGAATTAATATCATTTATAACGACATGTTTTATATTGTCGTATGCTGACAGCAGCCAAAACATGATAGCACCACTACCTATAAAGGGTTCTATATAGGTGTCAATAGTTGAAATATTATCCGGGAGATAGTTGTTAATCTGCTGGATAAGCTGTCCTTTACCTCCAGCCCATTTTAAGAACGGGTGCCCTGTAATTTGCTTTTTTATTGATTGATTCATATCGCAAAAATAGTGTTTTTTAAGAATAAAAGATTGTTCTAACATCTGCTTGCGTGTACTTCTCGAAGATTTTCCCGTTGAGTCTTTTTTATTTCGCACCCCTTTTGAAAATCAAAAACTCCGAAACCTTTTATTTGTTGGGGTTTCAGAGCTTTGCTGAGGTCGGTAGCAGATTTGAACTGCTGTACGCGGTTTTGCAGACCGCTGCCTAACCGCTCGGCCAACCGACCCTGTTGCGATTTTGCAGTGCAAAGATAAAGTGAAATTTTGGATTCTGCAATACCTTACTGCAATTTATTTCGATAAAGTAACACTTGTTGCCGCGATTTTACCACCCAAGGGGGGATTGAGCTTTGATACTTTAATAGTTACGTGCGTGATTTGAGGGAATGTCCGGTAGAGGGCATCGATCATTCTTTGTGCCACGTGCTCCAGCAGGTGGGATTTGATCATCATTTCACGGGCAATAATTTCATAGGCGGTCAGGTAACTGAGGGCGTCGTTGATGTCATCGCTTTGGGCGGCTTTGCTGCAATCGGTTTGGATGCGGGCGTATACCATGAATTTGTTTCCCACGATTCGTTCTGTTTCGTAGCACCCGTGGTAGGCGAAAAATTCCATTCCTTCGATTTCTATGATTCCTTCCATGATTGTTAATTTTTGTGTTTCATGTTTTATTCTTATCTTGCGGCTTTAAATACAAAAGAGCCGACAGGGGATGTCGACTCTTAAGATTACATTACTAACTACTAACCTAAACCATACAAACTTATGAAAAATCTTCAATCTCTTAAAGACGGTGCAAAGATAGGTGTAGTTTGTGAATCCAACTAATGTTTGATGTTAATAAAAGTTGTTGTTGAGGTTAATGTAGGTTAATGAAACGGGCTTGGATGGCTTGGTAATGGTGTGTCGTGAAAATGTTGTATGGTTAATGTATTGGTTTGTAGAATGATGTGATATATTCTCGTGTAAATACTCTTTGTTAATTATTAATAAGTCTTTATCGGATGGTGTGAAAATCGAATATTATTTGTATGTTTATCAGATAGATTTTTTTAGGAAAAGTAGTATGTTAGATTGGATTAAAGTGTCAGATATACAAGACATTATTTGTGAAGCAGGATGTCTGGTGTCGGATATATACGAGAAAAGAAATTTTCATGTAGAAACAAAAGGTGACATGACTCCGGTCACGGAGGCGGATAAGGCGTCGAGTGAGTTTATCGTGCGGGCGCTAAAAAAGCTCTATCCGGATATTCCCGTGATTAGTGAAGAGGCGTCGTTGCCTTCTTATGATGAACGGAAAAAATGGAAGTACGTGTGGGTGGTTGATCCGCTGGACGGCACGAAGGAGTTTATTTTTCGGAACGGACGTTTTTGTATTAATATCGCTCTGGTGGAAGACGGGCGTCCGGTGTTCGGGATGATTAATAATATTTGCGATAAGGAAATATTGTGGGCTTTCGCGGATGGAGAGCGCGGGATAACACGAGATGGGGAGGAAAGCGTGTTGGAGGCTTCTATGGAAGTTCCGTCCCGTTTGAGAGTGGCGGTGAGCCGTTTTCATCTGACGGAGAGTGAGATGCAGTATATTGATGGGTTGAAGGCGGCGGGGTATGACGTGGAATTAATGCCCTTGGGGGCTTCTTCCAAACAGTGTATGGTGGCAGTGGGAAAAGTGGATATATGCCCGAAATTCGGAAAATGCTCAGAATGGGATGTTGCGGCGGGACAGGTGTTGGTGGCGGCTACCGGGGGACTTGTCGTGAACGCGGAGACGGGGGGAGAGGTGTTGTATAATAAAGAAAATATTCTGAGTTCGCCTTTTATCATGTTCAGCAAGCGGATACATGAAGAAATTAAACGGGGTAATCGTATTTTTTTGACTCCTGACGCGGAGGTTGAGGTAAAAAATGATTATCTTGGGGCACAAAGAAATGAAATAATAAATCAAGATATAATGGAGAAACAATTAGCAAAAGAACTGATTGAGTTTATACATGAAAGTCCGACAAATTTTCATGCAGTGGCGAATGCCAAAAAAGAGTTGCTGGATCATGGTTTCAAACAACTGTTTTCCGGGGAAGCGTGGCAAATAGAAAAAGGGGGTAAGTATTTCGTGACGAAGAATCACTCGTCCCTTTTCGCTTTCGAGATCGGAAGCGGCGAGATTGCCAGTGACGGGTTCAAGATTATTTGTGCCCACAGTGATTCTCCCACTTTCCGGATCAAGCCGAATGCGGAGATGCCTGTTGCCGGACAATACTTGAAGTTGAATACCGAGGTTTACGGGGGACCTATCATGTACACGTGGTTTGACCGTCCGTTGTCTATGGCGGGGCGCGTGATGCTAAAGAGCCTGAACCCGTTGAAGCCCGCGACGCAATTCGTGAATTTCAACCGTCCGTTGATGGTGATTCCGCATATTGCTATCCATTTCAATCGTGCCGTGAATGATCAGGGTAACCCGTTAAGCAAGCAAAAAGATATGTTGCCGGTGATTGCCATGATTAATGAAACGTTCGAGAAGGATAATTATCTGGTAAAGTTGATTGCCGAGGAGATGGGGGTGAACAAGGAGGATATTCTTGATTTTGATCTGACGTTGTATGAATTCGAGAAAGGATGTCTGTTCGGTGTGAACGAAGAGTTTATTTCTACCGGGAAGTTGGATGATCTGGCGATGGCATTTGCGGGATTGAAGGCATTTGTAAATTCGGAGAAATGCCGGAAGACGAAAGTGCTTGCTATTTTCGATAACGAAGAGGTGGGAAGCGGGACGAAACAGGGAGCCGGTTCCCCGATTCTGCGTACTATCGTGGAGCGTATCGTGTTCGGGTTGGGTGGTAAGCCGGAAGATTTGTACCGGGCTATTCATAATTCCTTCATGATTTCTGCCGATATGGCTCACGCTCTTCACCCGAATTACGTGGAGAAACATGACCCGACGAATCATCCGGTGTTGAATGGCGGTCCGGTGATAAAGATTAACGCTAACCAGAAGTATATTACCGATGGTGATTCCGCTGCCGTGTTCAAGACGATTTGTAAAATGGCCGGAGTGCCGTGTCAAGAGTTTGTCAATCACTCGGATATGGCAGGAGGTTCCACGTTGGGAAATATTTTGCTTTCCCAAATGGAAATGCGCGGTGTGGATATTGGTAATCCGATGTGGGCTATGCACTCCGTTCGCGAGACGGGCGGCGTGAAGGATAATGTTTACGTGATAAAAGCTTTCACTACGTTTTATAATATTTAAGATTGTTGTTATTAATTGGGAAGGGTTGTCTGTAATCGGCAGCCCTTTCTTCTTTATATCCGGATGCAATGAATATTGAGGAATTTAGAGAATATTGCCTGTCATTTAAGGGCGTTCATGAAAAAATGCCGTTTCCTAATGTAGCTGATCGGTATAGTCGTGATGTCTTATGCTTCTACGTGCTGGATAAATGGTTTTGTTTCGTGAATATTGAGGTGTTTGATTTTTGTTGTATTAAATGTGATCCCGGGGAGGCGGGTGAGTTGAGGGCTCAATATATGGGGATAAAGCCGGGATGGCACATGAATAAGAAATATTGGAACAGTGTTTATTTTAATCAGGATGTACCGGATGACAAGATAAGGGAATTGGTCGCTGAATCTTATCGTATTGTTGTTCAAAGTTTGACAAAAAAGGAGCGGGAGATGCTGTTACTTCTTGTCAAGTAAAACTATTTTCTTTATTTTTGTTTCTTCGGTGGTTGTTTAGAACGTATTTATATATGGTGATGCCGGATGAGAAGGAAATATTAATAAAGCTCAATCAAGGTGATGAAGCCGGATTGGAAGGTTTGTTTTCTCTGTATTATAAGCCCTTGTGCGTTTTTGCTTTGAATTTTATTGATTCTTACGAGGAGGCAGAGGATTTGATTCAGGAGCTTTTCGTGAAGTTTTGGGAGCGGCGGGGAAAGATGGAGTTCCAAGGGTCTTTGCGGGCGTATTTGTTTTCTTCCGTGCAGCATAATTGTATTAAATTAATAAAAAGTAGAAGAAGGTATCATTTTGACGGTATCGAGAATTACGAGGATTTGCTTGAAGATAGGTGTACTCCCGGTGAGATGGAAGAGGAGAAGGAGAGGTTGTACGCGGAGATTGAGAAATTGCCGGAGCAATGCCGGAAGGTGTTTGAAGCGATTGTTCTGAAAGATATGAAGTATAAAGAAGCCGCCGAACAGTTGAATCTATCCGTGAATACGATAAAAACACATCTTGCAAGGGCGATAAAACAATTGCGTACTTCATTGAGTATCATTGTTCTGATGATGATTCGGTAAAATATTTCTTTTTTTTTGCTTTTTCGTTCACCCATTTTTGCCTTTTTAGGCTTTAGGTAGTAAAAAGTACTGCTAATGGATGATAAGAGAATTATTGAGTTGGTTATTCTATATTGTAAGGATGAATTGACGGCTTCGGATTGTTCTGAATTAGAGATCTGGTTAGATGAAGACCAAAGGCATCGGGAGATTTTTCGGGATTATCTGGGAAAGTACCGGAAGGTGAGGCAAACTGTGTTTTATGATACTCTGGACGAGCGAGAGGCTTGGCATCGATTGACACGAAGAATAACGGGTACGGGAAGGAAAAAGCGTATTATGCGTTATTACCCGTATGTGGCCTCGCTGGTGTTATTCATGGTCGTAAGCGTATTTTTATACATGAGGGGTGGGATGTTTTCAGGTAGAGATGTAATTACGGTGGAGCCCGGCTCAACCAAGGCCGTGTTGCAGTTGTCGGATGGAAGGTGTGTGCGGTTATCGGCAGATTCGATGATGTCCTTGAAGGAGGTAAACGGGGTGGTTATAAGGAAAGGAGAGGAAGGGGGGATTCATTATTTAGAGAGTGAAACGGCGGGAGAGAGCGTGTTGAACACGATACGTGTACCCCGGGGGGGAGAGTATTACCTGTGTTTGGCTGACGGGACGAAGGTATGGCTTAATTCGGAGTCCGAGTTGACTTATCCTGTTTCTATGGGAGGGATTTTTAGGGATGTACGATTGAAGGGGGAGGCTTATTTTGAAGTCACTGGAAATGAAAGCCAACCTTTCCGGGTAACATGTGGAGATTCCCGGATCTCGGTATTGGGAACGAAGTTTAATATCATGGCATATGACGGGCAGAAAGATGTTGTCACGACACTGGTCAACGGACGGGTGCAAGTGTTCGCGAGCGGTGATTCCTTGATATTAAATCCGGGGGAACAATCGTTGTCCGGGGCGAACGGTATTGACGTAAGGAAGGTGGATGCAGGTATTTTTATAGCGTGGATCTCGGGAATATTTGAGTTTGAAGAGATGAGTCTTGGAGAGATCACGGGACAATTGGAACGCTGGTATGATGTGTCATTTGTTTATACCGATTCGTCACTGCGGGAGATTACGTTCACGGGAGCTGCCGATCGTCATCGTCCGTTGAATGTCGTCTTGGAGATGATAGAGAAACTTTCGGGGGTGCGTTTCGAGCTCGGGAAGGAGGTGATTACGATTTATAAAGAATGAAAGGAGTGCGGCTAACACTCCTTTGAAATATCCTGTCGGCTAAACAGGAATAGATTTAAATGTAAAAAACAAAGTTATGAAAAAAAGAAGTAAGTGGTATGAATTTGCACGAGGGAAATGTGCAAATAAAATCATGAGGATTATGAAATTAACGAGTTTACTAATGCTTGTTTTTGCTTTGCATCTTTCTGCCGGAAGTGTGGCACAGCAGGTTGTAAGTGCCAAGTTTTCGGATCAGACGTTGAAAGAGGTGTTTCGTGAAATCAAAGCGCAGACCGGTTTTTATTTCATGTATAATAGCCGGGAAGTGGATGTTCGGCAGAGGGTTAGTGTCGAACTGAATCAAGTGTCGCTGGAAACAGCGTTGGAAAAAATATTTGAACATTTGCCTTACGGGTACGAGGTGACACAAGGGTACGTGTTGGTCATTACCCGCCCGAAAGCGGTAATGGAGTCTAAAGCGAAGAAAAAAGAGGTGCGGGGTATGGTGGTTGATGAGAAGGGGATTAGATTACCGGGAGTAAGTATCGTGATCAAGGGAACGGGAATGGGTACGGTGACCGATGTCGAGGGTGCTTTTAAGCTGGATGTGCCTGCCGGGGAAGATATCTTTCTGGTATTTTCTTTTGTCGGGATGGAGAGCAAGGAGGTAAAAGCGGATACAACGT
Organism: uncultured Butyricimonas sp.; assembly: GCF_959596855.1. NCBI lineage: Bacteria > Pseudomonadati > Bacteroidota > Bacteroidia > Bacteroidales > Odoribacteraceae > Butyricimonas > uncultured Butyricimonas sp. The sequence continues at coordinate 32,891 of NZ_CAUFYA010000042.1, read as the reverse complement.
TCATGAAGGTTGTGTTGAAGGAGTCGGTGGAACAGATGGATGAAGTGGTGGTGACGGGGTATCAAGAGATCGACAAACGGAAATTATCCAGTTCTATTGCCTCGATCAAGGGGGAGGATTTGATAGGGGGAAATGCTATTTCCATTGATCAGATGTTACAAGGGCGTCTGGCAGGAGTCGCCGTTTTGAATCAAACATCGACACCGGGAGCCGCCCCGAAAATTCGGATTAGGGGATCTTCTTCTATCACGGGAAACCGGGAACCCGTGTGGGTAGTGGATGGTATTATTCTGGATGAACCGGTACAACTTTCTACGGAGGAATTGAACAGTATGGATCGGGTGAATCTGATAGGGAACGCTATTTCCAGTCTGAACCCGAATGATATTGAACGGGTTGATATTTTGAAAGACGCGAGTGCTACGGCTATTTATGGCGTGAAGGCAGCAAACGGCGTGATCGTGGTTACCACGAAAAAAGGAAAAAGGGGAAAACCCAGAATTAATTATGCCGGGGGAATTTCGGTTATGACGCCGCCTTCTTATAAAGTGATGCGCTTGATGGATTCGGAAGAACGGGTGGAGTTGTCGGAGGAGATGCATCGGAAAGGATTACAGTTTTACACGTTCCAGCCAACAAGCATGGGGTATGAAGGTGCATTGATGGATTTGTGGAACGGTAAGCTGTCGTATGATGAGTTCCGTTATAAAGTGAAAGATTTGAAAGAATTAAACACGGATTGGTATGATTTGTTGTTCCGGACGTCCGTTAGTCATCAACACGCGATAGCTGTATCCGGGGCAACGGATAACACGGATTACTATTTCTCTGTCGGTTACGCGAATGACCAGAGTGTAAACAAAAAAGAGGATCTGGATCGCTTTAACGCGTTGATTAAGGTAAACACCCGGTTTACTCCTAATTTTAAAGTGGGAATGAATATGAGTGGGGCGTTGACAAACACGAAACGACCTCATAATTCCATTGATGTCTACCAGTATGCGGCACAAACATCAAGAGCGATTCCCGTGTATGACGGGGAGGGGGAATTGTTTTATTATGACAATGCTTTCGGGATTTCGGAAAATATTCCTTTTAATGTTTTAAACGAGTTGAAGGAAAGTGGTTCGACCGTGAAGAATCAAGCTTTGAGATTTGATATTTCCTTGGATTGGAATATTATGCCCAGTTTGAAATTTAGTTCTATTATCGGGTTGACGACGAACAATAATTATCAGACTTATTGGGCAAGCGAGAAGTCTTATTATGTTTCTCAGCAACGGGGTACTCCTTACGGGACACCGCTCCCTGCGGAGGTAAGCAGTGATTTTGCCGCAAAGTGTTTGCTCCCGATGGGAGGAGAGTTGGTGAAGGAGGATACAAGAAACACGAGGTACACGATACGTAACAGTTTTGCTTATCATGAGTCTTGGGGAGAACATCAGTTGTCCGCTATGGTCGGGAGTGAGGTTACTTCCTCGAAGTACGATGCGCTGAAATCCACGCAATGGGGATATTTGCCGGAACGGGGAAAGAAGTTTGTGAATATAGACTTGGCTACATGGAAAGGATATGCAGAGAAGGTGGCTAAGACTCCGGATGTGATTACGGATAACCTGACGAATATCGTGTCGTGGTACGGTACGTTCACTTATTCCTATGGCGATCGTTATATCGCGAATTTTAATATTCGTACAGACGGTTCCAATAAGTTCGGACAAGATAAAAGTGTACGTTTCTTGCCGGTTTGGTCTGCTTCCGCCAAGTGGAATCTGCATAATGAGGTATTTATAAATTCTGTAGAATGGCTGGATGAACTGGCATTCCGTCTGTCTTACGGGATACAGGGAAATGTGCATCCGGATCAAACGCCGAATCTGATTGTCAAGATGGGGGCTTTGGATAATATTTCTAAAGAGTATGAATCCACGTTATATAAGTTGCCCAATGACAATTTGAAGTGGGAAAAGACAAAATCTTATAATTTAGGTGTCGATTTTTCTTTCTTCCGCTCCTTGTTGTCCGGTACGGTAGAAGTGTACAAGAAGATAGGCGAGGATCAAGTCGTGCAAAAAACGTTGGCTCCGTCTACTGGTGCTAATTACGTGGCGATCAATGATGGTGATGTGAATAACAGCGGGTGGGAGTTAAGTGTTAACGTGAATCCTGTCCGTGGAAAGGATTGGAACTGGAGTTTTTCGTTCAACACGGCAAAAAATTATAATAAAGTGAAGAATGCGGGAGAAGAGCTGTCCGTGACATGGAGTGATTACGTGAACGGGACTTTGGTTCGTAACGGGAAATCAATAAATAGTTTCTACGCTTATCGTTTCAAGGGGTTGAATGACGAGGGATTACCCACGTTCTACGGGGAGTCGGAAAAGAATGAGGACGGGGAGGTTGTTATTGTTACGCAGGAAGAGGCTTTCGATGCGGCATTCGTGTATGCGGGACGGCGTGAGCCGACTCTGTCGGGTGGTTTTTCAACGAACTTGAGATTTAAACGTTTGACGATGAATGCAAACTTTTCCTTCGCTTTGGGGAATAAGGTTCGGTTGAATAATCTTTATTACGAGTCGGGACAGGCATTGCCGTTTCCGCAGCAAAATATGTCCAGCGAGTTTGTGCATCGTTGGCGTGAACCGGGGGATAAGACGGTTATCCCGGCATTGTCGGATGATGCAATGGCATTTACTACTTACGAGAGAAAATATCCGATAGCCAATAATCGTTGGGATATGTATAATAAAAGCGATTTAAGGGTGGTTTCGGGGGATTTTCTCCGTTGCCGTTCTTTGAGTCTACGTTATGATGTTGTCCCGGAATGGTTACAAAAGTTTTATATCTCGGCTGCCAGCTTAAGTTTTGACGTGAGCAATCTTTTCGTGATTAAAAGCAAGGATTTGAAAGGACGTGATCCGGAACAAGTAACCATGGGTTCGGGTACAGTCCCGCCACAGAGGGGATACTCGTTGAGATTAAATGTTTCATTCTAAATAGGTTTGTGATGAAGATACTTATATATATTATCGTAACGGGAATGTTACTGGGTGGATGTAGCGATTTTCTGGAGGAAAATTCTCAAGATTTGATGATTCCCAAGACTGTGCAGAATTACAAGGAATTTTTGTATGGTGAAGGTTTGAACAATAAGGTTGTCCTTTGTGAATATCTGGATATTATGACAGATGATGCCGACGAAATTATTAATATAAAAAGACCTTATGAAACGAGTGTGGATGCTCGTAAATTTTGGTCTTATTACACTTGGCAGGAATATCCAGAGATTCAGCAGGACAATTCTTTGTTGGAAGACAATGCATGGGGTGAATATTACCATAGAATATTGATTGCTAATATTATATTGGAGGCTTTGGATGAAATGGAGGGAACACATGTGGAGAAAATGGATTTGGCGGGTGAGGCTTATTTTTTGCGTGCTTGGTCTTATTTTATGTTGGCTAATTTATATGGCAAGCCGTATGTTGATGAAAAACAGGCAGCTAAAGATTTTTGTGTACCAATCAATCGGGCTACAGGTATTGAAGAAAAATCATTGTCCCGTTCTTCGATAAAAGAGGTGTATGACTTAATGGAGGCGGATATAATATCTTCAATTGCAGCTTTTAAGGTGTCGACAGTCGAGAAAACAATTTTTCGTCCGAATTTGCCGACTTCTTATTTGTTGGCTTCCAGAATAGCACTTTTCCGGAAGGATTATGACAAAGTGATTGCTTATGCCGATTCTGTGCTGCTCTCGACGGAAAAGGCGTTATTTGATATGACGGCGACCTATGCAATCCCTCGTTTTTTGAATGTCGGGAATCATGAAATATTATTTTCTTATGGTGAAGCTCCTTCTGGTGGTTTGGCTGCTTTTCAGTACTCTTCTTTGAGGCGTGCTGCTTTTATTCCGTCAACGGATTTATCGGATTTGTATGCGGAAAATGACGAACGGAAGACTTCTACTCTATTTTTTAGTGCAGGAGGAATGAAGCCGATGAAATATTATGGCTCCACGTCAGATGGTATGTATCCTCATGCTTTCCGTTTGGCAGAAGTGTATCTGAACCGGGCAGAGGCGTATGCGGCAAAAGGGATGACCACCGAGGCGCTTCGGGAGATTAATGCTCTTCGGGAGAAGCGAATTTCCGAGAATTACGAGGTCACGGCGACGACGGCTGAGGATGCCTTTACACTGGTAAAGAACGAGCGGCGGATGGAGTTCTGTTTCGAGGGTTTCCGTTGGTTTGATTTACGCCGGTGGGATCGTCCGAAGATTACACATCGTTTTTCTTCAGCGGAGAATCCGAGTAATTATATTGAATATGTCTTACAAAAGGATGATCCTGCTTATACTTTGCCGATACCACAGAAAGAACGGGAGATGAATTTATCAATAGAGAATATCGATCGCCCGCGACGGGATAAGTAGATAAATTTAAAAAGAAGAAGTTATGGAACGAATAAGATTAATGATTATATGCGTGTTGTTGCTTGGCTTTTACGCGTGTTCGAATGAAGATGATATTCACGCCAAGGTGGAAGACAGTTGGTATAACTTGGAAGACGATCCATCCGATCCCGTTCAACATTATATCTATCAGTTTTATCAAGATTACCGGACGATTATCATTAAAGATCCGGAAGTAGAGGATTATCGATACAATTTTAAAAAACGTAATAATATCAAGATTGTAGCGCCTGTTCAAGAAGCTGTTTTATTACAAAAGGGGTTGGATATGGTGAAAGATGTCTTTATTGATATTTATCCGGATAATTTTAAAAAGAAATATTTCCCGTATTCTATTATTATGGCTGATTCGGTTCTTTTCCTCGGGATGGAAGATCAAATACCTTCTTATCATGCTTACGCGAGTACCAATTTTGTCGCTATTGCCGGGATTCGTACGGAAATGAACAATTATACGGATAACGATATCCGGGAGATTCGAGGAGAAGTGAATGCTAAGTTCTGGAGTGATTATTTGGCTGCTGTTAAAGGTGTTTTTGTTATTCCGGATGATTTTTACGAGGTGAGTAAGAAGTTTTACGGGCAGAGTGATTGGGACTGGGATGTGGTTTATACTCCGGATGATGTGGATTGGCACGAGATGGGATTTATTTCGTACGATCCGGGTAACACGAGTTATGATGATGATCCGATTCTGGGAGGATGGTGGATTCAAGCTCCCAATAAAAGCATCGATGTTTCGCAGTGGTTGGAGTTCGTGTTCCGTGTGACTCCGGGAGAACGGGATATGTTATTGGAGAAATATCCCTTGATGAAAAAGAAATACCGGATATTGCAGGAAGCAATGAAGCAATGTGATGGTTTTGATATTTCCAACTTAGAATGAAATATTTATATAGTTTTTAGGACAAAGGAGGAGGTCGCTTGGCTTCCTCCTTTGGTGTATTTTTGTCATTACGATAATTTGTGTGATTGTTTGGCTTTAAAGATTATTCTTTATATTTGTGCATTCGGAGAGTATTTTATGTCGTCTTGGGATATAAAAGATGTGGGGAATTAAAACGTGTAAAAAATGGATCTATGATGCAGGCTGTTCCGATCGATATGGGTCGCTTGATAGATGGTGACGAGAAGATATTCAAATGTCTGTTCGATTCTTCGTACGTGGGAATGGTGCAACAAGCCGTTTATTATACGAATGATCCGGACGTGGCGGAAGATGTCGTGCAGGAGGTTTTCGTGCGGTTGTGGGAGAAGCGTGAGGAACTGAGGGGGATTGAGAATATTCAGGGATATTTGTCATTCAGTGTAAAGAATAGATGTCTGAATCATTTGGAACACCAGCAGGTTGTGGATAAATACAGGCAACATTGTTTGATGTCGGAGATGTCGGAAACGGATGAAAGTCCGGAAGTTCTGATCGAGGAGGTGAGTCGTTTGTTGGAGAAGTTACCGGAAAAAAGACGAAGGGTGCTGGAGATGAGTGTGCTCGATTCCAAGTCTTACGCGGAAATAGCGGGGGAGTTGGGGATATCGTTGAACACGGTGAAGGATCATATAAAAAAGGCATATTCTTTTCTGAGGGAAGAGGCACGGAAGAGTATTTCCTACTCTGTTCTTTTTATCGCGTTATATCGGCAAAAAGAAAAAAATAAGGAATAGGTGATTTTTTTTCATTTTTGAACCACTCGTTTTAAATTCTTACCTGTCTTTAGTATGAAAATAACCATAACAATGCAGGAAGAAATAGAAGATATAATCATGAAAAAGCTCTCGGGAGAGAGTCTGTCCCAAGAAGAGGGGGCGTGCTTTGAAGCGTGGTGTCAGGATGAGGAACATCAGGAGTATTTTGAAGACTTGCGTAAGATTCGCTCCGGGATTTTAGCTTCATTGGTGGCGAAAAAGGTAAACAAGGAGAAAGCATGGCGTAAGGTGCGTCCCGCTAGAAGAAGAACTTTGGTTTATCGTGTGGCGGGATACGCGGCAATGTTCGTGTCGGTTCTGGGGGTGGCTTTGGCGCTTCTTTCACGTGAAAAGCAAGATGAAAAAATAACTTACACTCATTCCGTGGTACTGCCCGGGAAGAAAATGGCGACCTTAACGTTGTCCACGGGAGAACAAATCGTGTTGACGGACACGTTGCCTCAACTGAAAGAAAAAGGTACCGTTATTTCCCATTCGGAGGAAAAGGCGTTGGTATATAATCAAGTGCAGGATTCTGTTCCGGCGGGCATCGTTTATAACGCGGTAACGGTTCCCCGGGGCGGAGAGTATAAATTAGCTCTGTCGGACGGAACCATTGTCTGGTTGAATTCCGATAGCTATATTCGTTATCCGGTGAGGTTTTTCGGTGATATGCGTCAGGTTGAGTTGCGGGGGGAGGCATATTTCGAGGTCGCGAAAGATGGCGGGAAGCCTTTTGTCGTGAGGATGAGGGAGTATAATATCCGGGTGACGGGGACTCAATTTAACGCCCGGAGTTATTCCAACGAAGGGACAGCCACGACTTTGGTGGAAGGTTGCGTGCAAATTGAAAGAGGTAAGACAGTGAACAAGTTGGTTCCGGGACAACAAGCCATATTAAAAGACGGGCAAGTGGATGTGCGGAAAGTGGATGTGGAGAGCCAGATAGCGTGGAGGGACGGGAACTTCTCGTTCTCGCAATGCCGTTTGGAAAATATTCTGGATGAGCTTGCCCGCTGGTATGATGTCGATGTGTTCTACATGAATCAGCAAGTGAAAGATTACCATTTCTCCGCGTGGTTTAAGCGGAGTTCCTCGATAAGCGAAGTCATCGCTATTCTTGAAAAAACGAAAAAGATAAGTTTGAATTTAAAAGGAAGAATGCTTACCGTAAAAGACAATAGTAGAAATTAAAAATAAAACATGAGGCATATTTGCCGTATACCTCATGTATATAAAACTCCTCGCCAAAGGAATTTTAATGTTAAACTTGAAAAACAAAGTTATGAAATTTTTATGTAGAAACCTAATCTGGATTATGATTAAAATCAAGCTGGTATTCCTAGTGTTGATTTTGGGCTTCTCCAGTTTGAATGCGAAAGTTTGGTCGCAACAGGAGCGAATTGATTTTGTGTTCGAGAACATGAACATGGTTCAGTTTTTTGAACAGCTTCAGAAGAAGACTAATTTAAAGTTCGTGTTTAATCATGAAGATGTCCAGAAGTACACTGTAAATGGAAAAGTACATGACAAGTCTGTGGAGGAGATATTAGATATCGCCCTTGCAGGTAAGCCCTTGCGTTATGACATCACGAGTGATCACGTGGTGATTTATTATGCCGCGATTCCCGTTAAGGACGAGAAGCCGAAGGGGATTAAGATTAAAGGAACCGTGACGGACGAGGAGGGATTGACGCTACCCGGTGTTACCGTGGTAATCAAGTGGACAACTATCGGTACGGCTACCGATGTCGATGGTAAATTTGCCTTGGAGGTTCCCGAATCCGATACCACGAAACTGGTATTCTCGTACGTGGGGATGCAGACCTACGAGTTGAACATCTCGAAGAAGAAAACGGAATACAATGTTGTTATGAAGTCCGACAGTAAGGCATTGGAGGATGTTGTCGTGACCGGATTTTTCACGAAAAAGAAGGATAGTTTCACGGGTTCCGTGAAGACGATGACGGTGGAAGAACTCAAGGCTGTGTCGAACACGAATCTCGTGAGTGCGATTTCGATGTTGACCCCGGGTATGCGAATGGTGGAAAACAATGCTTTCGGGTCGAACCCGAACCGGATGCCGGAGATTGTTATCCGGGGTACTTCGTCTTTATCCACGGAAGCTGACCAGAGTGCCAATCAGCCGGTAATTATTCTGGATGGAGTGGAAATCACGATGCGTGATTTGTATGACCTTGATATCAATGATATCGAACGTGTCGATGTGTTGAAGGATGCTTCTGCCACCGCTCTTTATGGAGAGAAAGCCTCCAATGGAGTTATCGTGATCGAGAGGAAGAGAGTGTTGAATGACCGGTTGCGTTTGTCTTATAATTTGGACGGGGCGCTGGAGGTACCCGATTTGAAATCTTACGATTATCTGGATGCCAAGGATAAATTGGAATTCGAGCGTTTGGCCGGATTGTATAATTTCGAGTTGTTGAATGATTTTGAAGAATATAACCGGAAGAAGATATTAATATCCAAGGGATTGGATACGGATTGGATGTCCAAGCCTTTGCGTTCCGGCTTCACGATAAACAATTCTATCGGCGTGAGCGGTCGGGGTAATGGTATGACGTACCGGGTAAACGCGAACGTGAGAAACGTGAAGGGTGTCATGAAGAAAGACTACCGTAACACGATCGGCTTGACAATGTTCCTCTCTTATCACGTGGACAATAAATTGACGGTATCTTTCCAATCCAGTTTCTCCGATTTGAAATGGAAAGAAAGTCCTTACGGGAAATTCTCGGATTACGTGAGAATGAATCCTTATGATGCGCCGTACGATGAATACGGGCGTTTGAATAAAACAGGTTCATGGGAAATGGCGAATCCGTTGTATGAGGCTGAATGTGGGAATTATGACGAGGGAAATAGTCGTTCGTTCACGAATACTTTATCTTTCCGTTGGGATGTTTTGCCCGGTCTTTTTATCAATGGAAGCGGGTCTATCGTGACTTCCAAGGATCGGACGGAAGTGTTCTATTCTCCGGAGTCAAACGTGTTTAACGGTGTTTCTAACCGTTCGGAGCAGGGAACATTGGAAATTGTGAATGAAAGATATTTGAAATACGAGGGGAAGATTATCGCGAATTACGCCCAAAATTTCGGGGAAGATTTACTTCTGACGCTTCATGCGGGGGCTGATATTATGAAAGAAACAACTACAAGAGACGGGTACACGGCTTATGGTTTTTATAAATCGTCCTTGCATGCTCCTAATTTTGCAGCCGGATTCGGTACGGGGACTAGACCTGATGGTTCCGAAGATGTCAGTACTAAAATAGGTCCGTTCGTGAATGCTAACTTTATTCTCAAAAACCGTTATTTCGTGGATGGTTCATTCCGTCGTTCCGGTTCTTCGAAGTTTGGAGATGAGAATAGATTTGCTCCTTTCTGGTCAGTGGGGGCAGGTTGGAACATTCATAACGAGGAATTTGCAACTCGTTTCGGATGGGTGAATACTTTCCGTTTACGTTATTCTTACGGTGTAACCGGAAACGTGAGTTTTGCACCTTATCAAGCCGTGACAACTTATTTTTATAATGGGGATAATTTTTATCTGCACGGTATTGGTGCTATACCCAAAACGATGGGTAATAGGGATTTGAAATGGGATTTGACGAAAGCGCACAATATCGGGTTGACTGCCGATTTTTGGGATGGACGTATTAATTTAACTTTTGATTATTACAGGAAGACGACGGATGATGTACTGATAGATATGTCTGTACCGCCTTCCGTGGGAGAGAGTACCGTGCGGAATAACCTCGGGCAGATGCGCAATGTCGGATTCGAGTTTGACGTGACGGCCTTGTTACTCTCGACCAAAGATTGGCGTTTTAGTATAAAAGTAAACGGTGACCATAACAAGAACGAGATTTTGGGTATCAGTAATAGTTTGGCCAAGTACAACGAGGAGGCAAACGCGGATGGTTCTTCATCACCGAAGGTATTGTATAAAGAAGGTGAATCCACTACCGCTATTTATGCCGTTCGTTCCGCGGGAATTAATCCGGCTACCGGAGAAGAAGTATTTATCAAACGGAATGGGGCATGGACATTGGAATATGATCCGAATGATAAGGTGGTCGTGGGTGACGAGAATGCATGGTTGAAAGGGGCCTTTTTCCCAATGTTGTCTTACCGGGGATGGCAGATTAATCTTTCTTTCGAGTACAATTTCGGGGGGCAGATTTACAACACAACCCGTGCCGATAATGTTGAGAACGTGAATCCCCGGCATAATGTAGACCGACGGGCATTTGAAGAACGTTGGAAAAATGTGAACGATGTTCCGCCTTATCTGGACATTGCAAATGCTGATTCGCGCACCAGTTATCATACCAGTCGGTTCGTGGAGGATGATAACAACGTAATATGCAGAAGTATAGAACTTTCTTATGAATTTAATCAAAACTTGTTGAAAAAGATAGGTTTCAAGCGATTGAGATTGAGCGCCGGGATGAAAGATCCTTTCCGTATGTCGACAGTTAAATTCGAGCGGGGAACATCATATCCGTTCAGTCGCGGATTTACTTTTTCAATTAGTCCGACTTTCTAATAAATATGGTTATGAAAAGATTGAAATATATATTGTTTATCCTGTTGATCGCTTGCTTTTCCTGTGATGATTTCTTGGATGTAAAGCCAACGGGAGAGATTGTGAATAACAAACTGTTTGAAACCGCCGAAGGTTTCGAGGAAGCTATTTACGGTGTTTATTCTTTTCTGGCGAGAGAGCCGTTGTACGGGAAGAATATGACTTACGGGTTGGTGGATGTCGTGGGGCAGTATTTTTCAGGCAGATGGGATAAACACTGGTCAAACGAGTTACGATTGTATAATTATAAGCACATGGAAGTGCGTCCCGAAATTGATACGATATGGATATCAATGTACAGGGGGATTTCTTACGTGAATAACATGCTGGAGAATTTGGCGGAACGTGATCCTTCCGAATTTGCCTTGTATAACGTGTATAAGGCTGAAGGCTTGGGATTGAGAGCTTTCATGCATTTCGAATTGTTGCGCTTGTTCTCGGAGAGTATTATCCAGAACCCGAACGCGACGGGTATTCCGTACCGGGAGAAATATTCTTATCAGGTTACCCCGTTTGACCCGATCAGTGAATCGTACAATAAGATTATCCGGGACTTTAAGGAGGCGGAGAGATTATTAGCGGAACATGGCGAATATTTTGACCGAACGGATGAGAATGCCGGAGGATTCGTGAAAGACCGGGTGATTCATATGAATCTGTATGCGGTGCAAGCTCTCTTGGCACGAGTGTATTGGGAGAAAGGAGATCTGGAAACGGCTAAAAATTATGCCATGAAGGTAATAGAAGCTCCCTATTTCTCTATGGAGGCGAAGACTGATGTCGAGGATATTATGAATGGAGTGATTTCCGATAAGGAAACAATTTGGGGATTGTATTCAGAAGAATTTCCGAATTTTACCCGTGATGTTCTTTACTCTAGCGGAGGAAATCTTTCTTATGATCCCAAACCGGATTATCGTGATATTTATGAAATAGATCAGGACGGGTTCGATTATCGCTTGGATAAATGGTTTCAGACCTTGTCCGATCATGGTGCCGAGGGGTTGCGGTGTATGAAAGTGGTCGATCGTTTCAAGGTGCGTCTGAATACGCGTCCCGTGACGAAATTGAGCGGTATTAATATGATTCGTTTGCCGGAATTGTACTATATCGTGGCTGAATACTATTTATTGCAGTCCGACATGGAAACAGCTGCCACCTATTTGGATAAGGTCGTGCGTGCCCGTGGTTTGAATGGTTTTAACAAGGGGGATGGGATGGTCGTTGTGACTCGTATGAATATCAATAATGACAGGCGGAAAGAATTGGTTTGTGAGGGACAGTGGTTCCAGATATTGAAACATTATAATATGTCTATATATGAGGCGATTACTGACCAGACTTTCCAACCTTCAAAGGATATTTACGTGTTCCCCGTGCCTGATAGTGAATATGAATACAGAGATTAATTTGAATGTTATGAAAAAGATATATATTATTGCCATATTGTTATTCGGGGCATTGTTTTCGTGCACGGATGATGACTATCAATTATATAACACGTCGTTGACAAATAAGATTTATTTCGATAGGGATTCCTTCTTTTTCCAGTATGGACCAAGAGAAGATAAAGATGTCGATCTCGAAGTCCCGATTAGTTTGATTGGGTTGGCGAATTTTGACCAAGACGTGGAGTTCAAAGTAAGTGCTGATATCCGTAATTCGACTGCTAAACTGGGCGTCCATTATGATATGGACGAGATTCAAGTTTTCATGAAAGATTCGGTGACGGCTGCTATTAAATTGGATTTCAAGAGAGACAATCTAGTGAAAGACATCCAGTACAAGCTCTACTTGAATTTGGAAGCGAATGACGATTATATACCGACGAACAGGACGAGATGTGTCGTGTTTTTTGGGGATATCAGTTTAGAGCAGCCGGAATGGTGGCGTCCTGATCGTTTAGGAACATATAATCAGGATAAATTGATTCTGTTTATCAAATATTTCCATGCCACGAAAGAATCACTTCCAGTGCTTTATGATGATATCGTTTCCAAATGGGGCGAGTATCTGGATAACACGGCGCATGATCGATTCGAGTACCTGTTGACGACCTATGTTTATCTGGGTTTCTTTAAACAACATGTTTATACTCCCATGTACGAGTATTATATCCAATCCGGAGATGATCATTACAAGTTACCGGATCCGGCAACAACAGAGTATGAATGATTGAAAAATAGGATATTATGAACAAGATAAAATATATATGGAGCATGATTGTCATCTTGTGCGGCTTACAGGCATGTTATGATGATAATTCAAAATTGGCGGATCAACCGATTATCGAGGTGAAAATTAATCAAACGGCAAAAGATTCGATCAATATCTATTTCAATAATACATTGGAAATTAAAGGGGATATAGAGTGTGAAACCGACGCGTTAACTTACCAGTGGGATATGGGACTTTACTCGATGGATTCGCAAACGGGCGAGTCTATGACAGTTTTCAAGAATATCTCTAAAGAAAAAGACTTGAGTTATGTGGTACGTGATTTGGGACACTATCACCTGCGGCAAGTGGTAACTAGCGAGGATGGAAGCACGATCAAATATTACCATGTTTTTGTGAATTCCCAGTTTGAAGAGGGATATACCATTCTAGGACGTCGCCCGGACGGGAAAGGGAGTATTGCTTTCATGAAAACTCTTACGCCTGAAGAAATAGAACAAGGAATGCAACCGACGTTTATGCAGAATGCTTATGCTTACGCGAACGAGGGGGAGGAATTGTTTATGGATCCCGTGGACGTGGATAAGGTGGGAAAGTTTTTGTATATTTTGCATGGGACGTCACAGAAAATGCTCCAGATAGATGCTAAAACATTCAAGAAAGTGTATGAATATGATTTTAAATATTACGCTTTGGATTTTCTGCCGGGGAGATTAATGGCTTATGACGGTAATTTTAGCAGAGAGTTTGAAGTTGTTTCCAAAAATGGGGGTGTTGCGATGGTACAGACGGATCAACAGGCGATATTCCCCTTTCCCGGTCTTCCGAAAGAAACCGTGTACACGGATGCTTATGATCGTCCGAGCTGGAAGAATAGCATGACGAGAGTATTTATTGGTAAAGATCGGGATGCCGTGTGTTGGAATGGTGCGAACGGGTACGATCCTTTTTTCTCTTATCAGGACTGTTTTGATTATTTTAAAGGCCGGTATGTAGTCAAATTGTTTCAGAATGAATCAACGGACGGTAATGATGTCTACGTGATCAATCGCACGGGAGGGCAAACTGTCATCACGGGTGTTAAAGCTATGATGTACAATTTTGCCGGAGGAGGAGGTCTTTGGGTACTTTTTGAACGTCCGATCCGGGAAGGTATAGTTACGGAAGATTCACAGATATTACCGAATGATTATTACTCTTGTGCTTTTGTTTCCAATGGGAATAAGGTATACAAATGGTTCTATACCCAACATGATTTGGAGGCGAATCCTTTTATCACCTTGCCTGATGGAGAAGAAGTGCGTTGTATGAATCATTACCAGTGTTCCCGAAGCGTTAGTGATGCAGAATATCAAGATTATTCGCGGCAGAAACAATTCTATATTGCCACTTACAATCCGGATCGGGAAGGCGAGTACAAGGGGTCGTTGTATATCTATGACGCGGATACGGGAGCCTTGGTAAATAAATACGAGGGGATCTCTGATGAGCCGGTGGCATTACTTTATAAGATTAAGTAAGAAAATATTAATAATGGAGATTATGAAACGATATATTATCAGTTGGATGCTATTGGGCATCATGTCGCTTTGGATATTTTCATCTTGTGAGGATTATAACTTCAAGGATATTCCCGACCCGGTTGTACCGGAAGACATGACTCCCGGGTTGAAATTGTTGAATAACGAGATTCTGATAGACGCTTTCGGGAATGCTCAAGGATTCGAGTTGCGTGCTATCGGGGGAAAGTGGAGTGTGGAGCCGGAGAAAGAAACACCTTGGCTGTTGGATTACGAGCCTAAATCAGGCGATGAGGGAAATGCCGTTGTTGGCGTAACGTTGAGAGTGAACGAGGGGATGGAGGAGCGTTTTTGTAAACTGATTGTTCGTCAAGAAAATACCGGGAAAGTTGACACGGTGTACGTGAAACAGTTTACCTACGAGTCGAAATATAACCGGAGAACCGATAGCTTGGCAATGCTTGCCGTGTATAAAGCGCTGAAGGGTGAGGACTGGATGAAGCCTTGGAATACGAAAAAACCGATGACCGAATGGACGGGCGTGATATTGGAAGAAATAGAAGGAGAACAACGGATTGTCGGCTTATCGTTGAATGATTTTAAATTGAGTGGAGATCTGGCTAATGAGATTGGGAATTTACGAGAATTGAGGTCTTTGAAAGTCGGGGGAATGGGAAAAGTGTACAAGTGCCCGAACAGTTTGATTAATTTGCGGAAATTGGAAACGCTGGACGTGAATTTTTCCGATGGAACGGAATGGTTCCTGCCGAATGACATGTCTTCCATGCTTTCATTAAAGGTGTTTAAACCTGCTGCATTGAAAGTACCGATAGAATCGTTTGCCGGGTTCTATACTTTGCCGGCATTGGAAGAATTAAATCTTTCCACGATGTATTTGATCGGGGATTTACCGACGGGGATTTCCAAGATGAAAAGTTTGAAGTCGTTGAGCCTTGCCGGAACGAATATTTATAGCTTGCCGGATGATATCGGTGAACTGGCAGAGAATCTTACCACGTTGGATTTGAGAGGGTGTCAATCTTTGGCTTCTTTAGGAACAAGTTTTAGTAAGTTGGTGAATTTGACAAGTTTGACTTTATCCGGTTGTAAAGTATTGAAAGAGCTGCCCGAAGGTTTTGGTAATTTGAGTAAATTGACAACATTGGATTTATCCAATTGCGAGTGGTTGGAGCGCCTGTCAAGTGATTTCGGGAATCTGCAGATAAGTAGCTTGACTTTAAGAGGTTGTAAATTATTGAAAGAGATTCCGGAAAGTTTTGGTAATCTGGCTAAATTGACGTCGTTGAATTTCTATGAATGTACTTCTTTGGAGGCTTTGCCGGAGAGTATCGGTAGTTTAACCGGGGTGACATCAATTGATTTGAGCCATTGTGAGGCATTAACTTCTTTGCCGGACGGAATCGGACAAATGACAGGTTTGAAAAAGCTGACTATGCCTTATACGGGGTTGACGCAATTGCCTGCCGTGATATCTACTTTATCCGGTTTAGAGGAGTTGAATCTAACGGGAGCGTCCGGAAAGTCCGGTATCCAAGGTGTAGCTGCTGATGTTTTCTCCGGGTTGACGAAGTTGAAGAAACTGGAAGCAAGTTATAATTCATTCTCGGGTAATCTTTCTTGGTTAAGGAACTTGCCGGAATTGCAGACTTTGAGATTGGAGAATAATCAACTGTCCGGGGAGATTAATTTGAGCGAGTTCAGTCCGGCTTTGACGGATGTTTATCTTGCAAACAATCAGTTGGAAGGAACTTTGAATGGTATTTCTACTATGACGAAGTTACGGAATTTGTATATAAACAATAACTTGCTGTCCGGAACATTACCCGCCGAGTTGAGAGATTGTACCGCGTTGAGTTATTTGATGTTAAATGACAATAATATCACCGGAACGATTCCTGTTGAATTGGCGAAGATGAACTTGGGATACGGCGGATTGAAATTGATAAATAACAGGATGACGGGAGAAATTCCCGCCGAGGTATTATCATCTGCCGTGTGGAAAAAGTTATACCCGGAAAGTAACATTTACAAGCAACAAGATGGCTACGGCTTCACGAATGTGCCGTAAATTGTTTTCGTGTATGTATATTTAGGAGGATAGTCAAAAGTCTGTAAGGTCAGAGTTTGCTGCTGGCCTTATGGACTCTCCTTTTTGAATTAATCAAATCAATTTGTTATGGGGAGATTAGTGTATTTCGGATTCTTGTTCGTTTTGTTGGGGTGTAAACAGGAATCCGTACAGATATCGGGTGAAATCGAGAAACAATGGAGAAGTGATAGTGTTGAAATCACGCTGCCCGATGCCCGACGGGGAGAATATTTGATCGCGGCTCCCATTCGGGAGGACGGAACGTTCTCGTTAGCGGGGAATATTCCGTTGAAAAAGGTCGTGTTGATAAACTTCCCGAAGGATTATCTTCGGATACCGTTGTACACGGAAGAGAAACGTTACGTGCTGGTCGAATCGAACGAGCGGTATTATGCGCTTTCGGAAGGGGCATCCTTGCAGAACGAATACGTGGAATTGCAAAAGAAACTGGATGAGTTGAATCGGGATTACGAGAATTCATGCCAAGGATACGATACGATTACCGATATTCACCGGAAAGCAATGATCTCGGAAATGCTGGATAAAAAGTTCAAGTACAAAAATAATGTATTGCTGGAAGGAGTACGGAGATTCGCGGGAACAGAGATTGCCCAAAATCTGGTACATGACATTCTTTTTTATTGTGAGGTGGATTTCGAGTTTTTTACCCGGGCGGTAGAGGCCTTGGGGAATGGCGGACCGGAAAGTGATATGCGGGAACGTATTTTTGAGTTGTACGAGAAAATGAAAGCGAAGCAGTTGACAGGGAAAGCACCTGAATTTGAATTGCCCGACGCGGAAGGGCAGAAAATACAATTGGCGGCTTTCCGGGGAAAATACGTGTTGTTGGACTTCTGGGCTTCGTGGTGTGCGCCATGTAGAAAAAAGAACAAAGAATTGAATAAGCAATACCCGGAATTACGGGAAGTCGGGCTAGAGGTAATTTCAGTGTCGCTGGATAGCAAGAAAGAGCTTTGGTTGCAGGCTTTGAAAGAAGATGGGGTATCGTGGGTACAGCTGATAGATAGTGACGGTTTCGAGAATAGTCGGGTGCGTGACGCTTATAAGGTAGAGCAGGTTCCGACGGTTTACCTGATAGATCCGGAGGGAAATATCGTGTTGAAGAATCCCGATTTGGAACAAATCCGAAAAATCATAAAAGAGAAAAAATCATGAGAAAGATATGTGGCTTGTTTGCCGTACTGTTTGTGTTGTGGCTGAACGGGACGGCTCAAGAGAAAGCGATTATTTTGAAAAACACGAATGTTGTCGATGTCGTGGAGGGAAATATCCGTGAGGGGGTTGATGTCGTGGTGAAAGGCGGGTATATTCAAGCTGTCGGGAGGAACGCGGGGAACGGGATTGACGGGAAAGTGAAGGATATGACAGGAAAGTACGTGATGCCGGGATTGATAGATGCTCACGTGCATATTGCCAATGATCCCAAGGAAACACAGGCAGACCGGGCAAAACATCTGGAATATTTCTTGCGTCACGGTATAACTTCTATCCGGGATGCTGCCGGGGATGCCCGTGTGTTAAAAGATTTAAAGGAAGGCGTGGAGCAAGGGAAATATATAGGACCGGACATTTATTATGCAGCCTTCATGGCGGGTCCCGCCTATTTCGAGGGTAACGATCGGGAGAAAAGTATGGTGGAAGGATGGGCAGAGCCCTTCGCCCCGTGGATGCAATGCCTCCGTCCCGGTGACGATTTGGATAAAGCCATGCGGGAAGCAAAAGAGTGGGGGTGCACGGGAGTGAAGATTTACGGTGGATTCGACCGGGAGGCTTTGTTGCCGATAGTGCGGAAAGCCAAGGAACACGGGTTGCAAGTATGGGGACACGCCACGTTGTTTCCCGCTAAACCGTGGGATGTGGCAGATGCCGGGGTGCAGGTGATCTCTCACGCGTATATGTTGGAATGGGAAGGCGTTTCGGAAGGGTTGAGCGGTAAAATATTCGAGAATTACGAGAAATATTACGATAAGATCGACCACGAGAATATGTCCGTGGAGCGTTTCTTGCAGACGGTGAAAGCGAAAGGATTGATTTTCGACCCGACTCTTTTCCTGTGCATGGAGAACAAAATGGATTGGTCGGTACGTTTTGTAAAGAGAGCACGTCAAATCGGCGTGAAAATTTGTGCCGGAACAGACTATATCAACGATTTGAACCGCCCCTTTCCTTTTCTGTTCGACGAACTTGATCTCTACGTGGAGAAATGTGATTTCTATCCCATGGAAGCAATTTTCTCTGTCACGAGAGTCGCCGCGGAAGTGCTGGGCATCGCCGATAAAGCGGGAGCGGTGGAAACCGGAATGCAAGCGGATTTACTCGTGCTGAACGGCAACCCGTATGATAATATCAAGGAGTTGCGGGATATTCAGATGGTGATGAAGCGGGGAAAAATTCTCGGAGAGTGAAAGTTACAAAACATGAAATGATGAGGAAAGTTATTTTGTCGCTTTGTTCTTTATATCTTGCCTCCTGTGCTTGTTATTACGAGGATATACGTCGGGAAGGGGGAGAGGTATTGAATCCCACGTCTTACGTCTATGATTTCCCGCGACCGGTAGTGAAGCGAGTATTGGACTCTTGTTTTGTTTTATCTCGCTATGAACTTCCTCCCGATGCGCGTGAAAGGTATCGGGAAAAATTGAAATCTTTACAAGTCTTACCCAAGGGGGACGGTATTCCTTCACGATTTTCGGGTAACCAAGATACTTTATATCCGGTATCTTTCCCGCAACGGTCTTACGTGTTTAGGAATCGAAAGGGGCAATTCCTTTGGGCTTACTCGCAATATATTTTGCGGGTTGATTCGCTTGGAAAGGATAAAACAAAGATTGAAGTTTTTTTACATGATAACGATGTAACTGTTGGACGTAAGCTCGGTTTTAATCCGGTTTCGAATGGGTTGCTCGTTTCGAGGTGTATAAAATCTACTTCTACAACGATAGAGGAATACGAGATATTAAAGTATGTCGGTAATAAACTAGGACAAAAGGGTATGCCACCAATTCATTACCCCAAAGCAATGACGAAAGAAGAGATACTGGATCATTTCCGGTATGACAAATCTTTAGATTTTCCTTTTGTCGAAGAAGATATTTATTGGTGAGGGAGGCGTGTCACTCGTGCCTCACCTCGATGAAAATACTCCGGGAAGCCCTGTCGTTGACGGAGGAGTGGGCGAAGGCATAGGCGAGCGTGTTCCCGGGGGTAAATTTCTTGTGCAGCGGGAATGCCGTTTCTCCGGGCGTTCCCCGTTTGCCTAGGGGGTAAACACGGGATTTTTGTGTTACCGTGTCGAAGAGGACGAGGGTGATGTCATCCGCGTCTTTTGCCACGGGCGAAAGGGCTTGCCGTTGCCATTTCACGTGAACTTCCCGGTTCTCGTGATGTATGGTTACTTCCACCGCGGGAGGTGTCAGGTTCCCTTTGGAGAAAGTGAGGCGTTCCCGGTGTACCGTGGCGGCGAGCGTTTCCTCGTCGATTTCCACGCTTTTCTGGTTCATCCCGATGAAGAGGGTGCGGGCTTCGGAATATGATTTTCCCGGGAAGCCGGCCTGAACTGCCGGGCAAAAATAGCGTGCCAGAGCGGATAAGATGCTGAAGCGAGCCTGTTGCACTCGTTGCGCGGTGCTTTGCTTCTTGCTTTTGAAGCTGATTTTAGCTTTTACCACGTTCCGGTTCCTGAAGCGGCACATGGTGACGTTCCCTACCGAACCCGAGGCGTTATCGAAAAGATGTGAATCAAATATTGCCATAAGATTATGTTTTAAGTTTGAAAAAAAGGTGTGATTGTCATCCGGCAGTCCGCCCTGCAAGCGGACTGCCGGATGATTGAGTCTTTGTCGTGTTTCGTCGGGAACGGGTTATTCCAGTTTCACGTTGAAATACACGTTGTTCGTGAAGGCGTCTCTTGCCTCGTTCGTGAAGAAGGCGTAGACGTGGGCTTTTCCGGCGCCCGCTTTGGCGAGCGGAATGGTTGCAGTTCCGTCGAGGCGGGTGATGCCCGTGTTCTCGATAATTTCCACGCGAAAGGGTTCGTCGTCATAGATCACGGCGAGCATGAACGTATCCTTGTTTCTCTGGCGGCTGACCCACGGGGAGGCTTCCCACGTGATGGAAAGCACGCCTGCTGGGGCTTCCTGTTGCTGCATCCGGAAAGGAACCTGAAGGGCTCCCGGTATCAGCGTCAGCAGTCTGAAATCTCCCACGGTGTAATCCGTGTTGTACGCTTTGATGTTTTCCTTGAGGAATAGGTTGTACCCCGAGATCACCTCCCGGCGGGTAGCTTCCATGCGCCACGCGTGATAAAGAAACGTTTCCTTTATCGTTTGATAATGAGTGACGGCTGCCGCAAGTCGTGCGTTTTGGACTTTCCGCGAGGGAGAGTCCGCGTTTCCGTCGTACGAGGGCAATGCTCTCCCGTACGTTTTTTTGCCTTTTTGGAATATCACCATCCCTTGGTAACGCCCGTGGGCGCCGAGAAGTGCTCCTGATTTAATTTCTACCATGGTTGTTAAATTTTAAATGTAACCTAATACCCTACCGTTCTGTCCCGCTTGCTTTTTCGCAAGTAAATCAAAGGTACTGCCGGCGGGAGCCTTTGTCAAGCCAAATAAGATTAATGTTTGTTAAAACGTGGGCGAAGAGTGGGCGAGGAGTAGGTGAATAGTGGGCGATGCCGCCTATTTGTCAGCCAACTGTCGCCTTTTAATCGCTTAACAGTATAGGAAAACCCCGGTTTGTCGGGGACATAAGGGGAGTAAATACCTGAAAATATTCGATATTTAAAGTATTTAGAGGCGTGTTGTACTTTTTATGAATTTATTTATATCTTTGTCACACGAGCGATGGAGATTTCGCTCGATAGAGTTTAGAACTTTTAAATGTACTAAGACCAAAAATCATCTCCACCGCTGGAAACGAAAAGGTGATCTTTTGGGGACGGAGTGCGTATATATAAAAATTTACGCACCCGTCTTAGTTTTACATCCTCTTTCGTTTCCAGCGGTGGGAGGTGTATGCTAAGATTGGGTGCGTTTTTTTTATGCTCAAAATATTTAGTAATGATAGTTTTTGATCTGATTGTCTGTGATGTACGAGTGGTGTTGTACAAGCAAGACAGCGACCGCCAAATGCAACCAATTCAATTCAAGACGGCGGCGGGGGGAAGGTGGACACTTCCCCCCCTTTCTTTAAGGGGCTAATGTTGATAAGTTAATTCGTGAAGCTCTCTCGTCGAGTGTATAGTATAAAAATAATCTTGATTGCATTATCCGTTTCCAAAAACGAATCAAATATGTAAATCATTTTTTGATTACAATTTTTCAATTTCTTCTCTCGTGAGTCCCGTGAGTTTTGCAATATCCTCGACCGACATACCCATTTTCAGGGCTTGTCCTGCCATTTTGATCCGTTCTCTCATTTCTCCTTCTGCTAATCCTTCTGCTAATCCTTCCGTGCGTCCTTCCGCTAATCCTTTCGCCCGTCCCTCGGTAAATCCCTCTGTGAGTCCTTCCAGTTTAGCTGTATTCAATACATCGTTTTGGATCATAATGGCATCGATATGACGATCGTAAGCCTCCCGTTCGGCTGCATCCATGTTGTAGTAGACTAGTTTTCGGCGGGCTTCTTCCAATCCCGGGGCTTTCGTGTCCGGGCGGATGTATCCGCTCTTGAGGTAATCGATCCACTCTTCCAAGGGGGTTACTGCAACTTTATCAAATTCATTTACCCGAATTAAAAAATACTCGGGGAAGATTTCTGCCGGAAGTCTTCGCACCAGGGCATTTTTTTCTTTTGACGTTACTTGTAAGAAATCCCCCGTGTGTACCTCGGTGAAGATGTTTTGCCCGTGATACAGGTAATCATCTCCTTTCCCGATGTCGAAGTAAAGTATGCTGACCGAGTATACCTTTTTTACTTCCGAGTAGATGTGTCCCAGTTCTATGTGTTCGGTGATGGCTTTTGCCACATCGTACAGGATTCGTTCCAAGTAATACAGTTCCCGTGTGATTTGTACTTCGATGATGATAATATCGTCGTCCCGATCCCGAGCCTTGATGTCTACACGGTTGAACTTGTCGTCTTCGTTCTGCTGGTTTCCCTCGCTCTCCAAAATATCGAGAATGTGTATCTCCTTGTTGAGTAACACGGTCAGAAAACCTTCCAGCACCCCGAAATTTGCCTTGTTGCGCAGCAATCGCTTGATTGCCCAGTCGAAACGGATATACCTGTCTTTGTTGCCCATGGCGTTAATGCATTTGATGTTTTACAAAGTTAAGGTTTTCTTTTTGAAAAATATAAATACCGTCGGAGAACTTTTGGGATAAACCGATTTGCGGGTGGTGGTCGGCACGAAAATCAGGAAAGAGGTGAAGATTGCACTTCTATTGTGAATCTTCAAAGAACATGAGTAAACGGACAGAAATTACAATGCTTGTGTCGAAATTCTCATTGCAATTGATGAATAATTTTCCAAGGGATAGCTTGTTTTAGATGAAAAATAGCTTAAAAAAACATTGAATACTTGAATAAATCTAATGTTGGACTATACTTTGTATTATTGTTAGTCTATATATTTGTTTTATACACGAATGATGCCTTAATTTGCATATAAGAAGTTATCGGATTTTATTCCCGTTGGTAATTTCGGAATGTATTATTTACGATAAAATATCAATAATATAACAGTATGACAAGCATAAATTTTGTGTTGCGTCCTTCTGCTCGTGAAGGTCGCCACCCGGGAAGTCTGGCTGTTCGTCTAATTCATGAACGTCGAGTAAAAACTGTCACGTTAAGAGGATTTCGCCTTTACCCGGAAGAATGGGATAGAGAAACTCAACAAATCGTTTATCCTGAAAGCGATTCGCGTCGGGTAAAGTACTTGGGAGCGTTGGAAAGTAAAATTCATGATGGGGTAGAAATGTTGAACCATCATTTGCTTGTTCTTGAAAAGCAGGGGCGATATTCGGTGGATGACCTTTTGTGTCGGTGTCGTCAGCACATTGATGATGGTAAAATATTGAGATTTACTCAAATTTTGGCTGATAGATTGGAAAAAAGAGGACAATACCGGACAGCCAGAGCTTACCGGACTGTTACCAGAGGGTTAGTCAGATTTAATAAAGGGAAGGATATCCCATTGAGACAAATAAATGCCTGCCTGATCAGGGATTTTGAGAAACACTTGAAAGATACGGGTAGATTACCTAATACCGTGTCTTATTATATGCGTAACCTTCGGGCAATCTATAATAAGGCTGTCGCTGATAAACTTATCCCTAAAGCTAAAGAATGTCCTTTTATAAGCGTGTACAAAGGAATAACCAAAACGATGAAACGGGCTCTTGCATTGGATGAAATTCAGAAGCTATATAATCTTGATTTTGAGAATCTGCTCGCGAATAAAAAAACGGGAAGCAAGGAGTATCGAATCGCGGAAAATCTTTATCGCGCCCAACGCTATTTTGAATTTTGTTTTTATGCCCGAGGCATGAGTTTCGTGGATATGGTTTATCTCCGGAAAGAGAATATCCGGGGTGGTTTTATACGTTATGTGCGAAAGAAAACCGGTCAGCAGATGGAAATAAAGATAACGGCTAAGATGCAGGAGATTCTGGATAGCTTCTCTACAGAAGTACAAGGTTCTCATTACGTTTTCCCTATAATCAAGGAGAGCAGTGGGCGCCTTCCATATTTGCAATACGAGACCGCCCTTCGCTTACAGAATAGCCGACTTAAAAGATTGAGTGTTATGGTAGGAATAAAAAAGCAGATAAGTACGCATTGGACGCGCCATTCTTGGGCTACTATTGCCAAGAAAGAGAATGTACCCATAAGGGTTATTAGTGAATGTCTGGGGCATACTTCCGAACATACAACTCTTATTTATTTGGATTCGCTGGATAATTCCGTGTTGGATGCTACCGGTGAATTGATAGCACATATTGTCAGTTCTCATGTACCCGAACAAATTGAAGGAACATTAATCTCAAAATCTCTTTTACAAACGAATTATAGACTTAGTTATTAGCGAATAATTTGTGACGAAGTATAATGTCATAGTATTCGAGTTTCTTGATTGTATTTTCTTTGCCTCTGTTTCCGGGAAAGCAGTGGTCGAATTTGTCGTGTCCATCAAATAAAAAGTTTACTGTACATGAAGTTTTGCTTGAGTGGATAGGAGGTACATGAGAATAATAAAATGAAAATAGCGGTTTTGTAATTTTTTTTTGTTAACTTTGTATCAGTATATAATATGGATGCAAGCTTATATAAACTCTGACACTTATCAAGTGCCGGAGGGGTGTTATCTCTTGCCAGCTTGATCATAGCAAAAGTAGTGTGTATTTTTTACATAACACTTACCAATGTTTGACTTTCTTTTGTCAATTTCCTCTTTTGGGTATAATATTTTCTTTACGGATTTGGGTTGGGGTTTTTCCTAATTGTCTTTTACAAAATCGAGTAAATTGTGGCTCTGAACTAAAACTGTTTTCATTCGCTATTTGCTTGATTAACTTTGAAGTGAAGATTAATTCTTTAAGGATACTGCTTGCGCGGGATTCTTTCATCCATTGTTGGGGTGTTTGCCCGAACATGGAAATAAATCGTTTGTAAAATTGTTTGTGTGTCAAGTTCATTGATTTGGCCATCTCGTTGACAGAATGGAATTTATTCCAGTTAAGCCGTATGTATTCTGAAAATGCAGTATCTTGAGTTAATATCGAGTAAAAAAATTTATATAAGTCTTCTTTTGAATAGTAAACATACAACATCAATAATAACTCTTTTGTTTTTATATCAAAGTAACAGTCGCATTTTATTCCGTCTGTAATACAAGCGTTTAATTCTTCCGATAAATGCCATAATTGTGGCTTTGCATCTAACACTCCAATCAAACTTCTCGTGTAAGAGTGATAATCATCTTTGTTTTCTCGATTAATAAGGAGTTCTTCTATTCTAAAATTCTCACGCAATTTGATTGGCGTGTCCGGTCGGAAAATAATCATTTTGGTATCGGTAAGAGCAAGATACGAATAAGTTCTTCCGGCCGGCAAGAAAAGAATTTCTCCTTTCATGGTTTCGCGACTTAGAACATCATTGAAAATAAGGCGAAGATGTCCTTGCATTAAAAATACAATTTTATTATCCGTGGTGAATAACTTTCGCTTTTCTCCTTTGTTAATTTGTATAATCTGTACTTGTTTCTCTTGCTCTTGATTATAGCAATCAAAAAGTTTATTGAAATTAGAAATATACATAATGTATTGATAATTAGTTTGTTTTACAAATGTTTTACTTCCAGACAACGGGTTAGTTCTATATCTTGAATAATTCAACTATCTGTTAATGACAGAACTTACTTGCTACTCCAAGTGAGGAATATTCTCCTTTCTGCCATTCATGTTTTACAAATATTGTACAACTGCCATTTTGTAGCAAATAGATTGAGTGACAAAAGATTGAATATAAACCTACTCTAACTTTATTTTTTAGTATTCCGGCACTTGATAAGAGCCGGAGGGGTGTTATCTTGTATCAAGTATAAAAATACTTGTGTGATTAAGGGAGAGAATTATGGAGTATTGTAAAATGTGAAATTCAAAGTAAATGTTTATAAGCAAATATAAATTTATTGTACAGCGGGTAGGGGAAGTTGCATTCTACATGAAAATGTATTTTTATCTTTTGATAGTAGTAGGAGGGGTGCTATGTGCCTGTAAAGACGATTTGGTTTCTTCTGATCTGGATGATGCCTATGTGTACATACAGTTGAATGGCATGATGTCTCAAGCACGTTCTTACGAGGGTGAAAAAAACGGAGAAAACTTGGATAATAAGGTTTTTACACTTCGTGTACTGGTGTTTGATAAGAATGGAAATGTACTCGATGCCTTTGACGAGCCTACTTCGGGTAATGCCAAGTACACTATTTTTAATACATCTGTTGATGTAGTGCGTCACCCTGTAAAGGTAAGTGTCGCCCCCTACACGATGGTGTTCATCGCGAATGAACCGGAAG
The DNA here is from genome assembly GCF_959596855.1 of uncultured Butyricimonas sp. Taxonomy (NCBI): domain Bacteria; kingdom Pseudomonadati; phylum Bacteroidota; class Bacteroidia; order Bacteroidales; family Odoribacteraceae; genus Butyricimonas; species uncultured Butyricimonas sp. Next base: position 6,269 of record NZ_CAUFYA010000042.1, on the reverse strand, counting down.
GGACTACGTTTTTCGATAATATTAAAAAACTGGCTGATTTACACGAGATAGCTTTTCCAGCGAGTGCTTTCGATAACAATAAAATGATACCCATGATGCAGGTGATTAAAGATGTAACGGTACAGGCTGGGGGTAAGGTGAAATTGGGTAGCGGGACATTGACGGATATTAATGACTACACGAGAAGTGTCTTGCCAGATGAAGGGCTTTACGCGCCCGATGCCGAAACCTCGCTTTTGATATTGCGCCTTGACCGCTTGGCGGTGAGAATGAACGTCACGTTAAAGTCAAGGTTTAGCACTATGGCTGAAGACTTTCAAGGTATCACGTTGACGGAGATTCCGGATAAGGTACCTTTGTTTAAAAACGATTATACCGGAACAATCAACCTGAATGGGACGAGAGAATACCCGGCAAGCCGTTTCTCTGACGGAACGATCGATGCAACCATATTGTGGTCAAAGAAACTGGACAGGATCGTGCTGCCTGCTAATTTGCAACCCGCGAAAACAAATGCGGACAAAGCTACAGAGCTTATCGTCAATATGCCGGATGATAAATACAGTCCCTCGTGCAAATTGAAAATACTTGATTCCGATTACAATTTGCCTTATAATACTTGGCTTGATTTCGAAGGTACACTTAACAAATCCCTTGAGGTGAATATTGAGGCAAAGGATTGGACGGATGTAAGTAATAATTGGCAGATAGGTGGTGTCCGTATACTTAATGTGTCGCAAACGAAGGCAGATATTACCGATTATAACGGGGTGCGGATTACGTTTTATTCGAGTATGCCGGTTGCGAGAGTGAAAAACACGGTAACTGTTCTATCCGGAGGTCCCACGAAAAGCGTGACTTACGGATTTGTTAGTGATGGTTCCAGTGAGATGTACACGAATTATATTTTTAATGATTTGTCTGCCAATTCTTCTACATCGAATACGAATATATACTGGCCGTATAACCCGGAACCCACCCGTTTCTTTTATGATGCAACCACAGGTTTCGGGTATATGGATATATTGGTGAATGGATATACGGCTAGAGGCTTAACAACGCCCGACCCCGCAGTTGGATACGATAATGCCAACACCAAAGAGGCGGGCACTTATAGATTAACGCTTTTGGCAGAGGAAGCCGATGGTTCCAATCAGATGCAACGTACGATTGATGTTACGGTGACTCAAAACGGGTATCGTTTCAATTTTAGTCCGAATATAAGTAGCCCGACCGGATACGTGGGAGCCTTCTTCCGGAGTGATGAGACCGGAGAGAGAATTATCAGCGGGCAAAATATGGTATTCAAGTACGCGAGTTATAACACGCCTGCCGAATGGGAGGCTACCGTCGATTATGAAGGAGGCGGGGATTGGGTTGTGTTGAGTAGTACCCCGAGTTTCGATCCCGGTTTGGGGACAGATAGCCCGGGTGAGGCAGAAAACTACAAAGTAAATCCTAATCTCTACAAAGGGGAAAATGGGAAGAAGGTGAAAGGTACGGGACGGATTTACTTCAGGATAGGATGTAAGTCGGCAAACCCGAATAAAGGAACTAAACCCAGATACGCGAGGATAACACTTTATCATAGGAATCCGGCAGTTAGTGGACATGAGTTTATGACAACTTATTTGTACGTGCGTCAAGGAGAGGAACCGGATTATCTGATGCGTGCGACAGACGTGATGCAGATTTACCCTGCGGGGACAACATCCGGGGCGGGGACATTAAAAGCGCGAAGTAACACTCGCAAGTTTTCACCTTACAACGTGACAAGTTCGGCATTTAAACAAAATCCTGCCAATAAGGTCGCGTACGACATTGTCGGTCTTAACGCCGGGGCGCACGTGGATTACCCCACGCAAGGCGGGGCGTTTTTTCAGCTTGGAGTTCGGCTTGACAGAACTACGCTCCATAGAAGGGCTTTTTTTCCTGCATTTGCAAGCGGAAGCGTAGAAACCGAGAGCGGAGGATACATTAAAACAGACGGTTCGGGGGGGACATGGCAAGATGGATTGGACTGGTATGGTTATAATGCAAGATGGGGTAGTAACGCTAACAATTACTTGTATTGGGATTATAAAAACCCCGGTATCACTCAAGAAAAATTGAAAGACTATTTAGAGTCATGCCCCCCGGGATACAGGCGTCCCAATGACGGGAAAACGGGTTACGATGAAAGTAATAATGCGGCAGTAAAATTAGCACTAAACAACAGTCCCGAGCAAACCATGTTGTCCGAGTGGAGGACTTCTTTATTTGTAAATCCCCAGTCCGGAAGCGCAAGTGACCGTGCCAACGATAACGCAGAGCCCGCGGAGCGTGCGCCGGGGAAATTTAAGGAAGCGAAACTAGACGAGATTACGTTTGGGTTTTATGCCGATGGTTTTTTCGACAGGCGTCCGATAAAGCAGTATAGTAATATGAGTAATGTGGGTGGGACATTTAAATCTGTAAAATATTATGCCGTTTCGGGGGATAATGCCAATATTGCTTTTCGGGGGACTTTGTTTCATAATCCCAAGTCGGACAGTTACGCGTCGTTATTTTTTCCGGCAGCAGGACGTCGTTCCGCGGAATCAGGCGGTGGTCCGACTAACGGGCGTTTGGAATTTCGCTCCTCGGCAGGTTATTATGCCTCTGCCTCCACTGCCAATGGTTGGTCTGTAACAAGTTCCAATAGAAATGTTTATTGGAATATGTGGGGTATGGAGTTTAGTTACATGTCTTCTTGTCCTATGACAGAGAATATAATAGACGCTGTGAGCTTACGTTGCGTGTTAAAATAACAATGATGAACTATATACTAAAATACATATCAACTTTTTGCTGTAGACCACCCGTGGTGGTCGTGTGGATGTTGTTTGTATTGGCGTCGTGTATTGGTGAGAAAACCTTCGCTCCCGATGAGGGGGATGACCGGGTTACACTTGAATTATTCACGCGGATGAACGAGTATGCCTTGCCGGAGGCGCGAGCCGGTTCTGCCGATAGCGGTGTTGATACGGAACCTTATGTCATTGTGTTTAAAGATAACGGGAGTAGTAGTTATATTTTTGAAGAAGTGGCAAAATCATACCGTGTACCGGGAAAAAACAAAACTTATGTTGCATTAAAAAAGCAGACCGCGCTATGCAAGCTGTTATTATTTACCAATACGCAAGATAACTTTTATGCAAAGAGCGGAACTGTTTTTACTTCGTATGTTTTTAACGAGGAAAACTTGAAAACCGTCTTGGAGGGGAAAACTTTAGAGCAGGCTTGTGACATCCTTTATACCGAACCGTTACCGAATCCGATAACGGATGTGCCTTTTACCAATCCGCGAAAGAAGTTGCCCTTGAGTCTTGTTTACCAACCTTCCACGACGGGGATTAACGATAACACGACCATCGGTACCGATACGGACAAGCTACAACTTGGTCGTGCCGTGGCCCAAATAGTGGTAAAAAACACTGCCACCAATTTTACCTTACTTGCAGTTTCCGCGGTCGTCAACGCTCCCAAACGCGGGGTATTGCACAACCTGTCGACTACAGCCCCGCCCGCGATGGTCAGCGGTGACGCAGTCGTCAATTACAAGAAAACAACCGGGGACATTGCGTTAGCCACCGGCAACACCACCAGTAGTAATCCCGTGTACCTGTACGAATCGGAAACAAACAATAATACAAGTCTTGTAATAAAAGGTACATACCAAAGTAAGACCTATTATTACAAAATGGATTTGTTGGATAACAATAAAAACGAGATAAATATTTTACGCAATTATAGGTATACCTTTAATATAACCGAAGTAAATGATGTAGGACATGGTTCAGTGGAAGAAGCTATCAATGCTGAGGCTTTCAATCATATTATTAAAATCACCCTCACGATAGACAATACCGATGCTTATGAAACCACGAGGTTCGATAATTACTACCTGTCTGTAAGTAACTCTTGTTATATATTATATCACGCGACAACTACCGCGAGTTCAAATTTGGTCGCGTTAAAGTTGATTGTCAAGAACAGTGGTGGAGAGACCGTAACCGGAAACCTGTCGGCAACCGGGGGGATCACGGTGTCTCCAAGCAGCTTGTCGGTTACGCCCGGTAGCGAGCAAGCAACGAATGTGACGATAACCATTCCGGCAAACCTTACGTCGGGAACGGTCACTATCAGGTATGGAAATATTTATAAAGAAATAACGGTGGAGAAGAGAACAACTGCATGGAGTAATGGGAGTACAAAAGCCGCTAAACCATCAGGAGATTTCAACTATTACTGCGTATCGGGTACCGCTACTGGCGCTGTTGACTTACTGCCGTCCAACGGAACGGCGAGAGGCGATACTCAAAATATTACGGTTGACGATGGAATTATTCTGGTAAAACGAACCGGAACCGGTGTTGCCAGTTTTTACCTTTCGACTGCCATGGAACCGGGTTCCAGCAGTACGGGTGAGGATGTTTCCCGGCGTATAAAAGTAGAATTAAAGTAAATATATCTAATTGTCGAATATATAAATGAAAAAGAAGTTTATTCTCATATTATTGATACTTGGAGGTTGTACCGTGAAGACGTGGGCACAACAGGTTGGCGTGAAGAGTAACCTGCTTTATGACGCTACCACCACGATGAATTTAGGATTGGAAATCGGATTGGCACGTAAGTGGACTCTCGATATTCCTTTCAATTGCAACCCGTGGAAACCGGCCGATGGCAGGCGATTGGCGCATTTTGGCGTACAGCCGGAAGTGCGTTATTGGTTCTGCGAGCGCTTTACCCGGATGTTTGTCGGGGTGCATGCGCATTATGCCGATTTCAACGTGGGTGGGTGGCCTAACTGGTCATTTATCAGCAAGAATATGCAGAACCACCGTTACGAGGGAGAACTGTACGGCGTCGGGTTCAGTTTCGGGCGATCGTGGATATTGAAGAGACGCTGGAGTATAGAGGCTACCGTCGGTGTGGGATATGCTTATATAAAATATGACAAATATCCTTGCGCGGAATGCGGGTCAAAATTGAAAGACGGTCACAAGAATTACTTCGGTCCCACCAAAGCAGGAATTTCATTGGTGTATCTCATAAAATAAAGGAAAGTGATGAACAGGATATTAAAATACATAACGGTAATACTGGTGATATTCCAAGTGGGTATAGTTCATACCGCGGCACAAAACCGTTCTTACACGGGAAATGTCATCGTGAAAACCGCACGCATGGAACGAGTGGAAAACTTACTTCACGTGGATATAGATTTCATTTTCGACAGACTGAAAGTCAAGTCGGCGCATGGAATAGATTTGATCCCGCAACTGGTTACCCCGGAGCAGACATACGATCTCCCGAAGATATCTTTTAAAGGTCGGGACGAATACTTGGCACACGAACGGAAATTGGTGCTTGCCGGTTATAAACAGTTGGTAACCAAAAATGAATCCCACGTGATTGAAAAGGTTAGTAAAAAGAAAAACGGGATATTTAGTTACCATTATACCCTGCCTTACGAATCATGGATGGCATACGCCGCCCTTGATATGCAATATGACGAATGCGGGTGCGGTGACACGGAATTGATGAGAGTAGAGCGTCTTCTTGATCCGACTCCGCCTGTTGAAGAATATATTGTTACCCCTTACCTCGTGTACATCCAACCGCCAAGGGAAGAGGTCAAACGCCGGGAAATTCACGCCGAATGTTTCCTCGATTTCGAGGTCAACCAAACCGTGATTCGCCCTTACTACATGAATAATCCCAAAGAGTTGTCCAAGATTCATGATATGATTAACAGCTTGAAGGATGATCCCAATATCACGGTGAATCGTTTGGATATCACGGGATTCGCTTCGCCGGAGGGGACACTGGCGGGTAACCAACGCTTGTCGGAAGGACGTTCCAGGGCTTTGGCAAACTATCTTGCCATGCAATATGATTTCCCGCGTAACATATACCATATCTTTTTCGGGGGAGAGAACTGGACAGGTTTGGTTAAGGCCGTGGAAGCAAGTCACATGGAATACAGGAATCGGATACTTGACATTATCGAGTACACGCCATCCCCGGCAGAAAGGAAAGACAAACTGAAACGATTGGCGGGAGGCGTTCCCTACCGTCATATGTTGCGTACGATCTATCCGAGTCTGCGTGTTGCTATCTGTAAAGTTGACTATAACGTGAAGAACTTCGATGTTGAAGAGGCAAAGGTCGTTATGTTGACCAGTCCGCAAAACTTGAGTTTGAACGAGATGTTTTTGGTGGCAAATACCTACCCGTACGGG
>NZ_CAUFYA010000041.1:0-48620 GCF_959596855.1 uncultured Butyricimonas sp. | reverse complement strand
CGTACCAACTCCGTCCGGCATGCCACGCTTCCGTGTCAAACGGCACCAGTTGAATGATCTTTCCCTCCCGCCCGATTACTAGATGTGCTGAAGCGCTTACGTCAGGTCTTGTCAGATAAATTGCCGCGGCTTCACTACCCGTTGCCGCCGTGTAATGTAAAACAATCATATCCGGTCCTACAAGTTTACGCGTGTTCTTCGCACACACCAGATGCCTTACCCCGTTTCCCACCAAACGGTGGTTAACAATTGAAAATGGAGAATTGAAAATTGAAAATGAACTCATAAATCGTAAATCATAAATCAAAAATTAGAAGCGTTTTTTTTCCGTGAAGGCTTGCACGATTTTTTCCCCGCTTCTTCCCACCACGTAGCCGCCTAACCCGATTTCCAGCAAATCCCAAAAGCGGGAGGTGTCGGCGAGCATGGGCAGGCTCGTGAATGTCCCCGCGAGAACAATCAAGGCGAATGTCAACATCACCAACGGACGCCACGATCGTTGCAACCATGTACCCCGGGCTTCTTCTGTCAGCACCGCCGCTTGGGCTTCCATTACCCGCTTTTCCCATTCGATAAAAATCCGCAGCAAATCCGTTTCCAATTGCTTCTTCTCCCTCGCCGGGAGCGTCAGTCGGTCGATCACCCCGCCGACCGCACTGACAACGCCCTTTACTCTTTCCACCATCTCAATTCCGTGACAATACTATTCTTGATCTCTGCCTCGAAGTAAAACTTCTTGTTCCCCACTCTCCGCACGGGAATAGCGAACAACTTCTCGTAACGGCGCAAGGTGTGGGCGGAGATATTCATTGCCTTGCAAACTTCCGCCGCGGTCATCAATCTGTGCGATACGTTTGCTGCCGTTTCTATCGCTAACCTTACCTCCTGCCGGTATTCTTTCAGTTGCCGCAGTAATAACAGGGTTATTTCTTCTCCTTTTTCGATGTTGTTAATCACTCTCTTCATGTTAATTGAAAATTAAAAGTTGAAAATTGAAAATGTAAATCACTGAATCAATAAAATCATAAATCTTAAATTCGAATGTATTGGCTCGCCGAATACGCCTTCCCCTCCTTTTCCTTGAAAAAGCTGTATAAATGGGCTGCCGTACCTTGTTTCCGTGTCAGGCGGAATATTGCCTTCCCGTCCCCTCTCGTTGCGCCGTCCGTATCGATAAACACGGGCGAGAAAGAGCGATTCGCGTACAGCACGACTACCACCAAGCCGTCATTCTCCCGTGCCGAGGGCACATCCATACCCTTCTCCCATGTCAGAGTCACCGTGTCGTCGTCTGCGACCGTGGCTTTCAGGTGGTTCGCTTTTTGCAACAGCCCCACGGACAATTGCAGGCGGGAGAAATCCCCGATCTTGCCGTCCGACCGGAACACCGTCATATTCAGTTTCATGAATGCATTGTAACCGTTTATCCCGGAGCCTCCCGCCGCCACTTTCCATGCCTCTTGTAATATAGTCCCCTTCAGGTGTTGATAAAAACGTACTGCCACCCTCAGGCAGGAACGATTTGCCCGCTGTTTCACCGTGTCCGCGTCAATATAATTTGACGCCGTACTTCTCACCCGGGTTTCGTTGCCTACCCGGTAAAATACCGTGTTTCCAACTTTCCCTCGAATAGATTCTTCCGTCTTTGCCATTCTTCGTCCTTTTTAATTCATTACTACTATTTTTCTTTCCTCTCCGTCCTTTTCTCCCATTGTCCGGGACAAAGATATTGCTTGCCACTACCGTGTTGCAACTCTAATTTAAAAACGACGTTATCTTTTTAAATTCGACGATTTAACGTCGAATTCCGACAAAAAACCGCTCACCCCGTAACTTCTTTCGATATCCCGGGGAAGAAATCGGGCAGAAAAAAATCATTCCCGCGGCACTCCCGGGTCAATGACCTTTCGCCTACGCACCCGAACGTCTTTGAAACGTCTTTGTATCGAAGGTGAAACGTCTTTGATCCCTTATTACACCCTTATCTCATCGAATGCACTTCGGCTCTACACCGGGTATTGTTCCCGGGATTCTGAATATAGTGAAGGGTAAACTTTTCCACGGAATCCCGCCGATAAATATACCCGCGAGGTGTGGTTATTATTTTAGATTATTGATACTATGATTCTGTTTTGCGGGTTTTCCGGGAAATTTCCGAGAAATGTAACGTTCCCTGCAAACGCTTTTGGTAAGCCCTTCCGACGGGGAACCACTCGCTCCCTATTTTCACCGAATTTCCTACCAGCGTGTCGATAAAATGCCAGTTAAGGATAAAACTCTGGTGTACCCGGACGAAACTGCTCTCCGGTAACGACCGTTCGGTTATTGCCAGGCAGTAGGAAACAATTATTTGAGTTCCGTCGGTAAAGTGGAATGTACTGTAACTGCCCGATCCCTGCACGTAAAGTATATCCGCGTACAAGGCTCGCTTGCAATAGCCTTCACCCCAGATAAACACGTGTTCACCCCCGTACCGGGGTTCGTTGGATGATGTTTTTGTTCCTGTTTTTTTATTTTCCATATTATTGATTTTTATGCCTCGTGAAGAACTCACCGGCGGGCAATTTCGTTTATCATGCTTTCAATGAATAACCGTAAAAATCAATATTGCTTATCCGTATCCCGGGGCCTATCTTCTATATGCGTTTTTTTATTTTGGATGAAGTCGGGAAAATTTCCCGAGGTCGAGATTATAATGAGCTTTTCTTCTGTAAGCACGAGGGAGAGCCAAACAGGTCAGGCTCCCCCTCCACACAAACACCGACTATATAACAATTGTTGAAGACCGTTTACTTGATAATCTTTCCTTTTTTCACTTTGTAAGATGTGTTTCCCCGGGCAGAGTTGCCCTTTTCCAAGTCATTCCCGGTTGATAAATATAATTCACCCGTGTACCATGTCGCTTCTATCGGGTTTCCGTTGTTCCCGGGAAAAATGACATCAAGAGGGAGCGGCTGTCTGGATTTCGCTCCCCGGATCGAGATGAGGTAGAGTTTGCCATCCCTGATTTCCCAGTTAGCGGTATACCCCCGTAAACAAGAGGGAATGAACTCATCCCGCAAACGGGAACGTATTCGGGCATAAAGGTTCATATCATATTGGAGAGGGGTATTTTTTAACTTGTAGGTTTTTCCGTTCGCGGAAAGCATGTCGATGAATGCCCAGTTGTCAAAAGAATTAGAACAGACATCCTTGCATCCCTTGCCTTCCCATATCCTCAATTCGCATCCCGGCATGGGATACACTTGACCGCGGAGTTTCACGTAGTCCCATGCAGGTACAAGCAGTACACATTCTTTCAATTCTTGTATGTAGGGATTGGAAAAATCATTTTCTATCCATTGCCCGTCATCATCTCTCACTTGACTGATAGAGGATTTATCCGTTACCACGCGAATGGCAAGACCAAGGCTGTCGATGGAACCGTCAGGGCGGGGAATTACCTGCACTTTAGCAATCACGTATTTATCTGCTAACTCGGGAAACCGATCTCCGTTAAATAGGGTTTCTATTAAAGATACAATGTTGTCCGAAAGGGCTGTCTCCCTTCTTTCATTACGGTATGTCGTTTTAGATGCAACGCATCCATTTTCTACCCGGTATATCCATTGATCTTCGTAATCCGATCGGAATCCCATTCCTGCCTGATATATACACTCCCCACCTGCGACGTCCAACTCCCCGCTATACCACGAGGCAAAAATCTTTCCGTCTTGCAGGTAAGCATCGAATATGTCTTCTATATCCATTAAAACGGTTTTATGATTATCAGAACGTACGGTACTGTAACAATCCACGATTCTATCCAGAAATAACGAGTCATTCTGTAACCGCCACCATGCCACGTAAGGTGGCATATCCCGGATATAGTCACCATCAGGTATGCGTTCATATACTTTGTCATGCAGGATTTGTTTTGCTTTTAAGGGGTTGGAGTACATTTCAAAAGAGTCTTGCCCGATAATCACCATGCTTTGCCCCGAAACTTCTATCGGGGGGATGATGCTAAAATAAGCTAGAAACACAAATAAAATGATCCTCGATTTTTTCATAATTCATAAATTGTTGGTTGATAATAAATTCATCGCATCATCATTCTATAATGATAATGTTCCAAATACCATGTATCCATTTTGTTGGATAACACGCACTCTAGGTGTTTTACCAAATTCTAATCTGTAATGCAAAGGTACAAGCCTGTCTTTATATTTTGCCAACACATAAGGGTCATACTCGTCGTATTTTATTTTATACCCAAAGCTGACAATTATACGACCTCGTCGGGTTTCTGTTTGTTTGTAGTCCAAAATTTCATACTTAACGCTTCGCATGTGTTGTATATAATTTTTAGGTGGGAACGAACCCGGAAAAGGATTATCGTATATCATGCAAGAGATTATAGAATCTCCGCACACTTGAAAATACTCCGGGATATACAAGTTTGTACCCTCTTCCCCGGTAAAAGCCTGAGGTGTTAAATCAATTCTATATTTCCGGCTATCTATTTTTGCACGGACAGCTTCTTCAAGTTCCTTTTTCGACAAGTTTTCATGTAACGATGCACATGACGATAAGCAGATCAATGTACTTATTACCAAAAATAGTAGTAGTAGTTTCATAATATTGGGAATTAGGTATTATTCATTGATAATTCATATCTATTTGGTGAATAGTTGTTTTTATTATTCCATAGGCAATAAATTTAATTAGTTAAACATTACTTTAGTGTACAAAATGAGCAAATTGAATTTTGTTTATTAACTATTCATTTTCAATATACTCTACTTTGTTTACTTGTTGTTCAATACGCTCGATACTCCTGAAGCTATGTATATTAATATATACTAATATAGCCAGCACTGTCAATATTATGGATATTATTAAAAAAACGACCTTTCTTTTGATTAATGCATTAAGGATGAAAATTATACCTATAAGCATCAGTATCGTTGTAATAAAATGTGATGGACTGAGAACAATTAATAAAGCACCCGCCAAAAAGACAACACTACCAAAAATTAATTTAAATTTCTTGTTCATAATCTTGATTTTTAGAGGTTGTTTAGAGTTATAAAACAGTGATTTAATATATTGCTTGTCATTGTGTCGGTTGAATACTATTTATCCAACCAATACAATGACAAGTATATACTCTAGTACTAATCCTTCTTCTTTTTCAGCATTTCCTCAATCTTTTTCTCGAGTTCTCTGCCGCGGAGGTTTTTAGCCACGATGCGGTTTTCCTCGTCGAGGATAAAGGTGCAGGGGATGCCTTTCACGCAGTATTCGGCGGCGATTTCGGAATGTCGTCCTTTCAAGTCGGACACGTTTTTCCAATTACAGCCGTCCTGACCAATTGCGGCTAACCAAGCGTGTTTGTTGTCGTCGATTGAAACACTGATGATTTCCAGTCCTTTCGGGCGGAAGCGTTTGTAGATTTTTATCAGGTTCACATTCTCCCGTCGGCAGGGACCGCACCAAGATGCCCAGAAGTCGATGACTTTTACTTTTGCCTTTGTTTCGTACAAAGAAAGTACGCCGCCATCGGATAGCGGGGCACTGAAATTGGGCGCAACAGCTCCTATCGCTATTTTTTGGATCTTTGCCAGTTCGGTAGCGATTTGTTTGCCGTAAATGGTTGCTTTTGCCTTTTCTCCCAGTATATCGTAGCGTTCTGCCAGTTTCGTTTCGTCAAGAGTTTGAGGCAATTTGGCTGCCACGACGTAGGCTGCCACGTACGTGTCGTTGTATTTTTTTAGTAATGCCAATTCTTCTGCCTCTACTTGTGTGATTATTTTTTTGAAATCCTGTTGCAGTTTTTGTGCTTGCGCCGGATTTGACCGGGCTTGTGCTTGTAGCTGTTGTTCGCTTTGTGCCAGATACTTGTCCAGATCGTTGAATTCTTTCCATATATTCTGGGCTTCACCGCTACTTTCCACGAGCAGTTCGTTGGTGCCCATGGTAATCGTGTAAACTGCGTTCTCCAACATCATGGCTGCCAATATAGTGTTTTTCTTGACCGGCATCAAGTAGACCAGTGTCGTTTCCGGCATCCGGCCTGTAAACTCGAAAGCTCCGTTCGTGATCACGGCCTCGCCGATATCGATCATTCCGTTTTCCGTGTTGGCAACCAACAGTAATTTTCCGTTGACGGAGTTGTCTAACCGTCCCTCGATTTTGTAACTATCTCCTTGTGCCACAGCTAATATGACACAACTGAATAACATGCATACGGTAAATAAAAACTTTTTCATCTTCTCGTTCGTTTTTAAAAGTCTCCCGTGTTGATTCGGATTGATTTTCACGGGAGATTTTTAGTTAAAATGGATAACTTGATTATTCTTGTTCCCGTTGTCTCGGGACTTTTAGTGCCGGTTCCTTTGCAGTTTTCGGGTTTGCCTTGTCGATTACCAAGCCGTCCACGATCATTCCGGCAGGATAGATCATAGAGGCGGGATAGTACTCCGGCAGGTAATTCATTATTTCTTCTTTTGACGATATCGCCGTGATTTTCTGCAATTTTGTCAAGTCGGGCATGCGGAATCCGGTGGTACGGACACGGGTTTCTTTCCCGTCCTTGAGATCAACGCGGTAGACCACGAGTGCCGATCCGGCAATTCCTCTCACGATGTAGGCACACGATTGTCCGGCTTCTTTTGCCGCTTTGATGAGTATCTTCTTCATTTTTTCGTGGGAAGTGCCTTTCTCCACCTGCACGTGAATCGTTCCGGTTCCCGTTGTAACAGTCGGGCTTTGCGGTGATAGTATAAAGCGGGAACTGCCTGTTGTTTCCGGGGCTTTCTGTGTCGGGATGCGTCCGTTCAGCATCTTTTTGAATACTCCTTTCTCGACCAGAGTCATTTCTGTTTCCGGGGTAACACCGTCGCCGTCTATCTCGTAATGCCCGTACAACGGTGTACCGTTGTATTCTTTCATCGCCGTGTAATTTTTGACTGTCAGACGGCTATCCATGATCTTGCTCCCGAACTGGTCTTCCAGTCCTCCCCGGGACGGACCAAGTGAACGGGCGGCGATCAATCCGCCGCGGTACAAGAGATTGTTTGCCAGAATCGTTGCCACGGCTCCTCCCTCGAACATGATCGGTCCGTTGTAGTACTCTGCCACCGGGGGCGCAGCTTTCAATTGCATCAATCCTTCGGCAAAGGCTTTCACCCGTTCTTTTAACTCCTCGACGGAGGGGAGTTCTGCCGGACTCAGTAACGAGAGCGAGAAAGAATCTCCCACGGTTGAACCGTCGTCAGCACGGGCCTCTGCGGAAACCGACACGGTCACGTGCCCGCCGGGTTCTTTTAATTGCACACCTTCCGTGGTCAGCCGGTAAAGGTCTATTTCTGTTCCGCTGATTGCCACGCTGGAGTTATAAATATCCTTGTACTCTTTGAATACAGCCGAGGCTTCGGTTACAAGCTGTTCCAAGGCGGCTTGATTGATCTCGAATTTTGTTTCCCGTTCTTGTATGCGGGTAACCGCGGGTAATTGTTGCATTTCCGCCAAGGCAGATTCCTCGGGTGACCGGGGATTTTGTTGCAAGTAATTCGCTTTCTGTGCCATCATTCCTAGCGAGTACTTGTACATCATATCTGATGCTTCCCAGAACCCGCGGCGGATGATGTCGTAATCCACTTCCGAGGGTAATTGCGTGGGGGCAATTTGTTCCGAGTATTGTACGTCGCTGTTATGTTGGTAATCCCCGAGCATCACTTGCGTACCTCCGTTCATTTGCCACGGTGAAACATTCGAGAACATGATGCCTCCTAATGAACCGGCTACCGAGAAGCGACGGTAACGTGCCACTGTGTACGAGATATAGTAAGGTTTCGGGCCGTTTGGTAAAATCAGTGCTGCGTTATTGCGCTCCAGCTCGGAACGCATTGCCGCGAAAATCGTTTCGTCCGTGTTACCGGTAACTTTATTTTCCGGTTTCGGTGAAGGTAAAACCGGGGCTATATCACGTGCTTGTGCCCGGCGTTGTGTTTCTATCTGGCTCACGAATATCGTGGGAGAGGTTGCTGTCACGGGTACCCAGCCTGACTCTGCCCCGCAAACGCCCGTGAACACGCTCGGTTTGTTGCCGGCAGCCGTGATGTTCGAGAACATGGACAGGGGAGTCCCGATCATGTCCACGCCTCGCACCAGTTGATCCGGGCGACCATCCACGAATACCCTATACACTTCTAAGGGAGTCACGTTGAACGAGTTCAGGCTTCCTCCCTCACCCGTGTACGTGAAACCACTTGTTACGGTGCGGAAATAATAACCGTATTCTTTTCCTTGCTTTTTGGCTTCTTCCACTAGCATGGCACGCAATTCGTCTTCCGTGTAGGGACGATTGGTTTCGATGATTAAATTAGATTGTCTGGAAACAGGATCGCCTCCCCCGGAGGTACGCCCGTGACCGTTGCTCACCGGAAAACCGTCTAACGGTACTCGGCTCATGAGGAATTCTTTCAGCACACCGTTCACCACGTTATCTACCCGGCGAGCTTTCACGCCTTCATCATCGTACACGTAATGACCGTACAAATCCGTGTCGGCATAACGCTTTTGTAAGGGGTCACAATACACTTGAAAATCAGTGGGCAATACCTGTTCTCCAACCATTTTTTTGAAGGTCTGACCGCCCGATTTCAAACGGTGACCTTCCAAACGGTGACCGAAAATCTCGTGAAAGAACACGCCGCTCGCGGGGCCCGAGAGAATGGCGGGTCCCGTGTACGGGTCGGCTACCGGTGCGTCACGCAGTGCCAGCAAGCGTTTGATCATATCTTGTGCGTCGGCGACCATCCGGTCGTTATCCGGCAACTCGTCCGGCGTGTAGGCAAAATAATCCATGTTCAATGGTAATTCCATCCCATCAGCTGCTTTCAGTGATGCCATTAACATTACCCGAGTGGATACCCGGTTCTGCACGACCACGCTTCCTTCGCTGTTCACGAAATAGGTGCGTAATACTTGGAAACTAAAGCTGGCAGAGCCTTGACGCAATTCGGGACAAGTCTTGAACACGGCGGAAACCTCGTCCATTCGTTGCTCCCAAGCCCGTTTAATATCCATTTTTTGTCTTCCTGCAGCCACGGGCGCTTCGTAGTAATGTTCCACGGGCGCTTCAGAGAAACACGGTGCTTTGTCTTCGTCCTCCACGCTTACCGTGGCGCGAGTCTTTGCCTGATCATACATGGTACGGGCATACTCGTAACGTTGCAGAGTTTCCCGCCAGATCGCTTCCCGGATGGCATCCGAAGCGTTATCATCCAAGGGTAAAATTACGCCCTGTGCTCCTTGTGCGTTAGGTCCGGCAAATCCTCCCTGCATATTATACTTGAAATTATCCAGTTCCGGGCTTCCCAAACGGATTTGCGGTACTAGAGTGCGTGTGCGGTTTGCATTGGCGGTAGTTACAGCCCCGAACGAGCTTACCACCGTTATGGTATAGTCGTCCATCGCCCGCATGTTCATGTAATAGGGGATATTTTCCTGTTTCTTTAACTCCTCCATGTTGTATTTCAATTCCTGCTTCATCAGTTGCAAGAGTTTATCCTCTTGCTCCTGACTGAATACACCGGAGAAGCTCAATAGCAGAATCCCGCTAAAAAAGAGTCTGGTTAAATGACTTATTTTTAACATACTTTTTGGTTGTGTTTGAATAACGACCGCCGGAGCGGTCGTTATTATGATATCTTATTTATAAATAAGAATGTCTCCTAAATTAACTTTACAACTTCCTTGGCTGTCAGCTTTATCGCGTAAATTGAACTTGATATAGCGTACTTGGCGTGTTCCCTCGTGAACGGGCATCAATGTAACCTCACCTGAAGCCTCTCCTAGGTCGTTGGCTTCAAAGAATGTCAGATTTTCCCATATTGCCCCGTCAATAGAAGTTTGTATGGAAATAACCGAAGGAACAAAATTGGAGGTAGCCGTGTTCCATGCATAATACATGGGTTGTGTCACTTTAACCCCGCGAATTTCGGTCAGTTCTTTAAATTCCATCAGCATTTCATAATTGCGCAGTGAGTTAGTGGCGGTCGTTACCCATACGGTTTGAGGATTGTCGTCCAAAAGATTATCCAATTCAGCGTAAAGATCTGTCGGGATACAGGAGATTATATTTCCATCATTGAACGGCTTGAAGGCTTCTTTGTCAATAATATCCAGTTCGGGTAATTGGGGATATCCTTTGTATGTCATATATGGGAGGTCGTCCCCGCCGAAGTAGTGTGCTAGAAAACCCTCGTGTCCGTAATATTCAATCTCTAATCCTAACAATTCGTTGGCTTTATCCAATACTTGTATACTTTTTTCCATAGATCCCATTAATTGGCTTTGGCTTTGTTCCGAATTGGCGTCCTGTTTGAAATAACGATTTTTGCCTAATACAAGTTTTTTTAGGTTCGGACAATAGAGTATATCTTCAAAAGTTTCTATGTTATAATCGATTTCCAATTCTTCGACTTCATTAATAAATTTCTCGAACTGTTCCTCGTTTTCTTTTGTGTCTATCGAGTAGCCGTAGCGTCGTTGAATGGCATACGCGAACCCTGCACTAAAAGTTTTTTTATGGTTTAGAACAATTGGCTCGAATTCTATTATATCCGGGCAATCCTCTACTTTCCCTTTCCGTAAAACGTAAATCGAATCCGCGGGATCTGTGCTCACGTCCATGATTGAGATGAGAGAGCCATAACTTGTTTTTTTGTCAAAACCGTATTCTTTGATTTCCTTTTGCGTATTCTTGTATTGAATTATTATTGTATCGATATTCTCGTTCCACTGATCGGAAAAGAAAACAATACTATTATCTAGAAAGTAAGTCTTTAAGACCCCTCTCGAGAACGCGAGCATTACTTCGTGATCTCGTGTATAGGGACGGGCGTAAGTTGTTTCTTTCAAAGATTCGTTTCCTTCTTTGTCTACCGCACAGATATCAAAACGGTAATTCCCGTCTGTCAAATTCTTCAGTTCGAAAGAAGTGGTTTCTTTAGGAAGCGAAACCGAATCTTTGCGGTCTTCACACGACCACACTATTTTGATATTTTCTATAGTTGCATCCGTACCGTTTACCCACTCTACTACTAATCGTTCCCATCCGGGTATGGCATGAACATCTGTACATTTTGCCACGTAGTGGATATTTCCGTCCCCGGAATAATCACTGTACGTGTCTTCCAGACTTTCGCTGCATCCGACAAACAATGCCGCCGCTGCAAATAAGTTTAATATGTATTTTCTTTTTCTCATGGTTTAGTTCTTTTTCACGAAAATTTCCAATTCATGTAACGTAAAATAAGCGTTCCTATTTGTATTGGTTGAGGATTGCCTTTTTCTGAATGTATCATGTACCATTATCTTTAAATAACGGTAAGTGTTGTTCAGGGCCGGGAATGAAATATCCACATAGTAGGGATCCATTTTGTCAAGTTCATCTACAGTTTTTGGAGCATACATTAGTTCTAATGATTTATACGTCCATTTGTCTTTTTCAGTCGAGGCGTAGGGATCTTGGTTTAAACGTCCCAAATATTCCCATCCGGCGTCCTCCGGATCAGAGGAATTTTTATTACCGTAGACGGTTACTTGGCAGGGCAGTTTATCCTCGTAACAACCATTCCAAACCAACCCTAATTCCTGATTACCTCCTGCCGGTGTATTGGCATACATGGGACATAGGGCATACATACGAATCCATGCCGGTGTTTTTTGCTCTCGCAGGTCGAGTATAACGGGTTTGTCGAGAGCGTAAGGTCCTGCCAAGTAGGTAGCAAATACTTCCGTGGACGGTTGTGTTACCGGATTTTGATGAGCGGAGGCAAGGAAGCGTTCTCTTCCTCTTAGTTCACCGTCAAACAGGTATTGCACGCCTGTTTTTGCTTTTGAATTTTCTACACTGGGACCACTTATGAAATCCGATGCGGTCATTTTCCATTGTTCCGAAAGGAATGCATCAATATCGGGATAGATTTCCTGTCTTACCCGAAAACCTTGAAAATCCTCAGTACGAATAATAATTGTGTTTTTCGGTCTTTCTTGTTGCACTTTGAAAACTAAAGTATCTCCACCCCGGCTGATTGGGAAGCTATTTACAAGAATAGTATCCGGTTCGTTAGTTAAAGGATTGGTACCTAGATAAAAAACGTGAGCCATTCCGGTTACGACCGAAGGACTTTTGTAGATGACTTGAAAACCGTTCCATGCAGAAGCTACTTGTATGTCGTTGAAAAAAGCCCAAGGTGCACTGTCTAGTGTTTTGAATTGATATTCACGGGATTCGGACTCCTCGTAGCTTCTATTCACGAAAGAAATATTGGCGGTAACCTCATGTGCTTGCGTGAAACCGTCCAGTAGCAGTGAATCACCACTGTAACCGCAGGTTTTCAATACCTTTTGTCCTTGAGAGTTCGTGTAGCGAACATTCATGGCAAAAATATCCCTATTGTCAGGTAGAGTGTAATGCATCATTGCTCCTCCTGCCACGGGAGTAAACTTGACTTCCAGACCTTCCGGCGATACATTAAAGGATTTATCGTCGTCATTACAGGAATAAAGGCTGAATATCAGTAATAATAACCATATTGAATTTTTCATGATTCTATTTTTTAAGTAATAAATCTACAATCTAAAATTCATTTACCATCCCGGATTCTGAACCATTCCCGAGATTAATATTTCTTCAGCGTTGAACGGATCAAAGTAATCTCGCGGAGCCACGAATTTATTCTTACTCCACACCACGATAGGTCCCTCTTCGTTGTTATAAAATGTTTGGGCTGATGTACCGAGGATATTCCAACCATATTGTTTTTCGTTCATAACTTGTTGGGCTTTTAACCATCGACGGATGTTCCAATACCGGTGTCCCTCGAAAGCGAATTCGATATTATATTCCTGATGAATAATATCCCGCATCCCTACTTTTGAATCCACCTTTGCGGGGTTGTTGGAATAGGTGCGCCATGCTTCCCGTACCGGTAATATGCCAGCCCGCTCCCGTACTTTATCCAGTGGGTCGTACACACGGTTGTCCGGTTGCTCCAAATACTCGTTCCAGGCTTCGGCTTGCATCAAATAAACTTCTGCAAGACGGATAATGGGTGCCGATTCGTTTTGAAGTCCGCTCGCGTAATTTTGGGTAGGAAGCCACGAGAAAAGATGTTTTTTCAACCAGTAACCATTGATATTTTGCCAGTCATTACTAACAAGAAAGTCTGCTTGAGTACCCCAAGGTTCTTCGTCTTTGTGAGCCTCAACAAGTAAGTTAAAGTCTACATTCCCCGTGTTTGTACCGCGTTGCCAATACATCCGGTCGCCCGCGATGCAGGCATAAAAACGAGGTTCTCTTGCCAGATGAAGATTTACTATTGAGCTATTCAATGCAACAACATCCTCGTAAGCCCTGCTGCTTTCGAATCCTAATTTGTAACGGTTGCTGTAATTCCAAGTCATATCGGATTCGATAGGTAGCCCGTTCACGGTATAATACATCTCGACCATCTTCATCGAGGGGGAGAGGCAACCCATTGCGGATGACTCGTAATTTACCGGATCGCCTATTAATCGAGGTAAAATATACATATAGAATTGATCCGGGTATTTCCACTCCAGTAAAAATTCTTGGTTATTAAAACGGGAATACACGCTGGCTTCAATGTCGGACATCGTGTTTAACAGTTTTGTTTTTTTGGAAGTCTGTCCCGAGTACAAACTTCTCCCTCCTTCGGCACAAATTTCGGCAGCCTTGTCTGCAGCTTCTGCTGCCAGTAGCCATTTATTCCGGTCGTAAGTTGCACTGAAAAGCGGTTCGCCATTTTTGTTTTTGAAATCAGAATAGAATGCATTCCCGTTAAACAGCGGGGAAGCGGCGTAAAGCAATACTTTGGCTTTTAGGGCGTATAATGCTTCAAGACAGAACGTGTGCCCGTAGACTTCTGACCGTTGATTATACGTGGGAATATGGTCTTTCGCTTCGTCCAATAGTCTGATAACTTCTTTAAAACAAGTATCCACGGGTTGGCGAGGTAATTGATAGTGTTTCACGTCCAAATCCACCGGCATATTTTGGGGGACCAGACAGATAGGACCGTAGTGGCGTATCAATTCGAAATAGATAAAAGCTTTTAACACCTTTGTATCTGCCTGCCACCATTCACGATCCTCTTCACTGATGTTGTATGTTTTATCGATGTTTTCAAGAAGAATATTACACCTGCGGATAACAATGTACATTTGGTTCCATATTGTACCGTAAGGGTCTTGTGACATTTGTTGACCATTGGCTACTTTCAAGCCATCGAGAGCAAGATGTGGAGCTGCATTGTATAAAGCCTGACAGGTAACGAATTCATCGGCTCCCGTGTAGGCATTGTTGGTCTTGAAACTTGCAAATAAGATGTTTAAGTCACTATAAAGTGCTTTCCACCACTGTTCTACCTTCGTTTTCTGTTCAAAGATAGACTCTATGGTTTCGATGTCTTTCTCGGGTACCATATCCAAGTAATTGCACCCGGAAAGTAGGAGAATAGTACATAATATTGATAATAAATATTTTTTCATCATCACGTGTATTTAAATTAGAAACTAATATTCAATCCGACCGACCAAGTACGCTGTATCGGATAATTAAAACCGTCTTCTCCTAATTCCACGTCCCAAACTTTAAAGTTCGAGATCAGGAAGGGATTGTTAACACGGGTGTAAAATTTGATACTTTGCATCTTTAGTTTGGTTAATAAGTTTTGCGGTAAATTATAAGCCAATTCGATAGAGGTACAACGCAAGAAACTGCATTCTCGCATGAAATAAGTGGATCTACGTTGCTCGGCACCGGTTCCCGAATTTTCCTGCGGATTGTGAATCTCTATGGATTGAGTGGAAAGACGCGGCCAGAAAGGACGTGCTTTCATGTTATTTTCGCTCCAGTGGTCGTCGTAAATAGCTTTCAACATAGCCCTGTTCTCTACGAATGGACTGATCGCCATCGGGTTCATAAAGAACGCTCGTTTGCCTGAACCTTGGAAAGAGAAACTGAACTCGAAATTTTTGAAGTTAAAGAAGCCGCTGAAACCGTAAATGACACGGGGAGTCGTCGGGAAACCGATATAGGTGGCGTCATTCACGTCAATTACTCCATCGTTATTCAAATCCCGATAACGGATATCTCCCGGCATGACATCGCCGCCTTGGCGCGGAGAGTTGTCGATTTCTGCTTGATCGCGGAACAGACCTTCAGCAATGTAACCTATTTGCTGG
This sequence comes from uncultured Butyricimonas sp., assembly GCF_959596855.1. Taxonomy (NCBI): domain Bacteria; kingdom Pseudomonadati; phylum Bacteroidota; class Bacteroidia; order Bacteroidales; family Odoribacteraceae; genus Butyricimonas; species uncultured Butyricimonas sp. Next base: position 33,356 of record NZ_CAUFYA010000041.1, on the reverse strand, counting down.
GATAATTCCTGTCCTTTTTTACGTTGCCATTCCGGTTTGTCGGTAGCTTCTTCTATATCTTTGTAAATGGCTTTACTGTAAGTGAATGTCCCGTTCAGAATCATCCAGAAGTCCGGAGTGAAGGCGTGTTGAATCTTGCCGGAAAGATCTATACCCCGGGAGCGTGCGTTACCCACGTTACCGATCTGTAGTTTTTCCAACCCTGTTGTCGCGGGCATGGTGTAACGGTAGTCGAGAATATTGTGGCGTATTTCTTGGTAGAAATCGGCATTGATCTCTACGATACCTCCGAACAATTTGGTTTCTATACCAAGATTCATTTGTTCGGCGATTTCCCACGTGATTTTATCGTTGGGATAAGATGATATTTCATAGGTTTGTAGATTGTTTCCGTTGGGTGAAGGATCTGCCGCTTGCGTAGGTGTTAGCAATGGCAAATGAGTGAAATGCGGCTCGTTGATTACTCCGTCATTTCCTACTTTACCCCAAGAGAATCGAAATTTCAGGAAAGAGAGCCAATGAGCCGTGTGGTTGGCTAGAAAACTCTCTTTAGAGGCAATCCATGCCACTCCTGCCGCCGGAAAGAACCCGAATCGGTGTTTATCGGCGAAACGCTCGGAACCGTTGTAGCCGAAACTGGCTTCCGCGAAGTATTTATCCCGGAACCCGTAGGTGCCACGCATAGAGAATCCCATGTTCCGGCGGGGAATGCCATTCAGCACGGATGAGACCGATGAGGTGGTCGTTTCTTGTGCGTTGAATACGGCTGTTAAACTGGTCTGATGTTCGCCCCAAGCTGCCACGTGTAGTCCCCGTACCTCGTAACTCATTTGGGTGTTTTCAGAACTACCTGTATTATTTTGATTTTGCTTGTCCACTTGCAATGTTCTGGATGCCTCATCCGGGTTTATTGCAGTTAATGTGTGTACACCGGTTTCAAAATCATAGTTTTTTAATATGTAACGGTAAGGTTCGGTTTGGTAACCGGTGGAATAGTATCCCGTGTAGTTTACCGAGACAGATGCTCGTAGTTCCAATCCCTTGAGGATAGGGGATAAGTTGTGAATATACTCTGCCCGTGCCACGGCTGCATAACGTCGACGATCTTTATATCCCTTGTGAAGTTCCATGTAAGGATTCTTTGTGTCTTTGTTAAGGGAACCAAAGCGAAGATGTGGCCATCCGTATGTTTCATCACCCGGATACATCGCCGCATAATCCACCGGAGAAGCGTTGAAAGCCATATAGTAAGCTTGGCTAACATCGGCTAAGGGACCGTGATACTTGTCAAGGTTTGCAGAAGAATTGATGTTCAGGCGGATACCTGCGCTCAGATCGATATTCAGATTCGTGCGGAAAGAGAATGTATTGTTTTCGATATTACATTTGAACTGATTCAAACGTTCTGTTTTCAACATACCCTCATCTCTGACATAATTCACTGAAGCGTAGTATTGTACTAAACGGGAACCTCCCCGGAGATTCAATCCGGCGCGATGGTTGATAGAGTAATCATTGAACATGATATTGTACCAGTCATTGGCAGGATACACGTAAGAAGGGTAAAGGGGAGAACCGGTACGCTCGATACGGGTTACGCTGTACTGTGGCGTAGCTGACGGGTTACGTGCCAGTAATGCTTGATTGTACATCTTCATGTAGTTGATCGGATTAACCACTTCGATTTCCCTCGTTGGTATACTTGCTACCGCTTCGTACCGAACGGACGTGTAAACACTACCTTCCTGTCCTTTTTTGGTGGTTACAAGGATTACCCCGTTTGCCCCGCGAGCACCGTACATGGCAGTAGCTGATGCATCTTTCATCACGCTGAACGTTTCGATATCTTCCGGAACCATACGGGAAAGATCCAGTTTGGAAGATTCCACCCCATCGATCAAGATCAAGGGATCAATGTTGGCTTTACTTTGGAAAGAGGTGATACCCCGGATGTAGAATTTGGTATTCATTTCATCTTCCGTCAGAGCCCCGGGAAGCCCTCCGGTCTGCCAGCCGACGATACCGGCAATCTTTCCGGTAAATTGGGATGTCAAATCGCTGCTTGAAGATTTTAAGGTTCTTGCATCCACGGTGGTGATGGCTGATACCACGCTTTCCTTTTTCTGTTCACCGAAAGCCACGACAGTAACCTCTTCGATGTTTTCGGCTGTGGGATTCAGACGGACGTTTACTTTTGTTTTCCCTTTGAGTTCCACGACTTCAGTTTTGTAACCGATGTACGAGATTCGTAAAACATCGTTCGGGCGCACGCTGATCGTGTAGCGTCCGTCCGCATCCGTGACAACTCCTTGGGTTGTTCCTTGAATAATTACAGTGGCTCCGGGGAGGGTATTCCCCTTTTCGTCCACGATTTTTCCGGTAACGGAGATCATTTCTACTTCCGGTTTCGTTTTTTCCCGGATAGAAATCAAACTTTGTTGTACCGTGTATTCTAATCCCAGTTTGGGAAGAATCTCATCCAACAATTGTTTGACCTCTTTGTTTTCAGCTTTTGCGGAGATCTTACCTTTAGATTTTACCAATTCGCTGTTGTAGAAAAAGTCATAATCTGTTTGCTTTTTCAACTCGGCAATGATCTCGTTCAAGGTGACATCTTTCAGGTCAAGAGTTACCTTTGTCCTTTGTTGGGCTTGCGCACTAGCTGGAATGGTTGTGTACACGCCTAGAAATAAGATTACGAGAAAATTTTTAAAGATTAACATCTTTCGCCATGAATTCCAACTCCTTGGTAATGCATAGTCTCGCTTTTTTTTCATAGATTTGTGAATTAATAATTTAACATTTATACATCCGTTTCTTGCAAGGATTCCGGTTGTATGGGTGAATAATGACAGGTTGAGGATTGATCAGGTCTTCAGCCTGTATTTCTTTATTTCTTTTGAATGATGATCCGTTCGTTCGCGACAATGAATCTGATGTCGCGCGTGTATTCCAACATCTTGAACAAGGGTAAGAGATCGTCATACCGCTTTAATCGTCCGCTGAATTTTATTTCCTTTAAATTCGAATCGGCAAATTCGATGTTCACGTTGTACCAACGGGTGAAGATTTGCATTAACTCTCCTAACGGCATATCTTCAAACTCGTAGTAACCGTCTTTCCATGAGGTGTATTGTCGTGTATTCACGGGGAAATAGTCTGCTTTTCGGGTTTCTTTGTTGTAAGCGACCTGCATTCCCGGTTTCATGACAAAATTGTTATCGCCGCATCGTGTTTCAACCCGCCCCTCTACCAACGTTGTTTTCACCCATGCTCCTTCCGGGTAGGCGTTCACGTTGAAAGCGGTTCCCAATACACGTACGGCGACCTCTCCCGTGTGTACAACAAACGGGTGGCAGGAATCGGTTGTCACTTCGAAATAGGCCTCTCCGATTAAATATACTTCTCTTGTTCCCCCGATGAATTGGTCGGGGTAGCGCAGTGAACTCCCCGCGTTGAGGTATATCTTTGTTCCGTCCGGGAGAACCAGATTATATTCCGCTCCCAACGGGACGTTCATCGTGTAGTATTCTGCTTCTCTGACTTCCGATTCGTTGGACTTGACAATCAAGGTTTGTTTGTCGGTACGCATCTCTTTATTGCTATCGGACACGATAACGGTATTTGTTTTTTGGCTGAGAAGACGTTTTTTCCCGTCGGGCATAATCAGTTCTGCCGTCGGGCGATGGAGGGATAAACCGGAAATGTAGGTTTGATTGATGCCGGCTTCTTTGCCGGGTGTATTTTCTTGTTGGAAGATGAGGAAGAAACCGACCAGCAAGATGATTCCGGCAACGCAAGACGACCAATAGATGAATTGGCGTTTTCTTCTCGCTTGACGGATTCGTTTTTCTACTTTAGTAAAAGCGACGGCTTCTTTCTGGTGTTTGTCCAGAATCTTTTTTTGATGTTCCAGTTTTTGAATGATCTTTTCGACCTTCTCGTTTCGGACAGTAGCGTGTTTCCATTCTTCCAACAATTGCTTTTCCTCCTTCGTAAGTGGTTCTTTGTTTAGGATTTTCGCTAATATGTCATCTATGTTTTCCTTCATAATTTGCTGTTGTTTTCTTATATATTTTCAAAACGGCAAAAAAGGGTGATATGAATTTAAAGTTTTTCTGTTAAAAGAAGTAAAATTGATAAGAAGTGTTCTTCTTGAAGGTTTTCACGCAAAAATTTGAGGGCGGTTTTCATCTGAGTTTTCACCGTGTTGATGCTTGTTCCCAATTCGTCGGCAATTTCCTGATACGATTTATCATTCAGGCAAGCCATCAAGAATACCTTCCGGCATTTATCGGGAAGACGGTCTATCGTGTTGTAAAGTAGTTCGATTTCCTCCTGATGTTCCTCCCCGGTCATATCCTCGTACGTGTCGTTTTCCTTGAAAAAGGAGGAGTGTGCGTCAAACCTCTTCTTGTATTCTTTCAAAAATAAGAATGCTTGGTTTTTGACCATTTTAAAGATAAATCGGTCTAAATCACCCGTGAAAGAATGAAGTCTTTTGTTGTTCCACAAGCTGAAGAAGCAATCCTGTACGATATCCTCCGCTGCCTCAAGATCGTTTAAAATATGATAACAGTATAGTAAAAGATTGTCATAATACCTTTCAAAAAGAAGGCGGAACGCACCGCTTTCGTCTTTTGTGATTAAATCTAATATGTTATCGCGTGGATTCATTCGTTTTTTTTACTTTCACAAATGTAGTGAACTCCAAGTTTGATGCAAATTATTTGGTGGAAATTAAGTAATTTTATGCAATGTGGTCGGGATGTCAAATGATTGGCAGAAGGAGAAATGGTATGGGATTTTTGTACCCTTTCTCCCGAAATGTGACAAATTATTCGAGAAAATACCCCCGAAATGTGACAAAAAGAAATAAAAATAGCCCCCGAAATGTGACAATCGTATGGAAATTAGTATATTTGTCCTATGGTAGAAAGAATCATAATTGGGGAATTACGGGCGTGGAAAACTAAGATATCAAGGAAACCCTTGATTCTTCGTGGAGCTAGGCAAGTCGGGAAAACGACGGCAGTGAATTTATTTGCCCGAGATTTTAAACAATATATTTATTTGAATCTCGAAACGGCCCGGGATCGCAATCTGTTTATTCAATATCCCTCTATTGATACGTTAATCCAAGCTATCTTTTTCGAAAAAGAAAAACTTTTGGAGGAAAAAGATACTCTTATATTTATAGATGAGATTCAAGAAGTTCCGGAAGCGTTGAGTATGTTGCGATATTTTTATGAGCAATATCCGCAATATTGTGTTGTCGCGGCAGGTTCTTTGCTTGAATCTTTGTTTGATACAAAAATTAGTTTTCCTGTTGGGCGCGTAGAATTCAAGGTGGTCCGTCCTTTTTCGTTTCAAGAGTTTTTATTAGCCATGGATGAGGGCAATGCTTTGAAGCAATATCATAAAATCCCCATGGATACTTTTGCTCACGACAAATTGCTATCGTTATTTCACTTGTATACGCTAATCGGGGGAATGCCGGAAATAGTATTATCGTATGCTGGCAGTAAGGATATTGTTGCCTTGACTTCCGTGTTTGATTCTTTGATAGGTACTTATTTGGATGATGTTGAGAAATACACGTCAACCGCGGGGCAAACTCAAATTATGCATCACGCTATCAGATCCGTGTTTATGGAAGCGGGGAATCGGATAAAATTCAATGGTTTTGGTAATTCCGCGTATGGTTCACGAGAAATGGGAGAGGCATTGCGAACAATCGAGAAAGCGATGTTGATTCATTTGATTTATCCCACCACGCAGACCGGTGAACCTTTTATGCCGGATATGAAGAAAAGTCCCCGTCTTCAGGTACTCGACACGGGAATGTTAAATTATATGGCTCATCTTCAAAAAGAGGTTTTTGGTACCAATGATTTGAACAATGTGTATAAAGGGCATATTGCAGAACATATTGTGTGCCAAGAGTTATTGGCTCATCAGGTATCATTGCTCCATAAACCTCTTTTTTGGGTAAGTGAAAAGAAAGATTCTGTGGCAGAAATAGACTTTTTAGCCTATTTAGACGGTAGAGTGATTCCGATTGAGGTGAAGTCTGGAGCAACCGGACGATTGCGTTCACTTCACTTGTTTATGGATGCTTACCGGGGTAATGTTGCCGTTCGCTTATACGCGGGTGAGATTAGAAAGGATATATTGACAACTTCAAGCGGGAAAAATTATACCTTATTAAGTTTGCCTTATTATTTGACGGGGAAAATCGGAGAATATTTGAGAGAATTTGCTTTATAAGCCGTCGTTTTTTTGATGTGTAACTTAGCCCTTAGAGAACCCGAATTCACAAAAATAAAGAGGGTAATTCACCGAGAATTACCCTCTTCTTGTTTGTAGTGTTACTTCTTATTTTTTAGCCAAGTCAATCAAAATTTCAAGGACTTGGATAGCACTCTTCGATACCTTGGTACCGGGACCGAATACGGCGATAGCACCCGCGTCGAACAGGAATTGATAGTCTTGGTGAGGAATTACACCACCCACGTAAACGAGGATGTCTTCACGTCCCAATTTCTTCAATTCGGCGATAACGGCAGGTACAAGCGTTTTGTGTCCGGCTGCCAATGAAGATACCCCGACAACATGCACGTCGTTCTCAACGGCTTGTTTAGCGGTTTCTTCCGGGGTTTGGAACAACGGTCCCATGTCCACGTCGAACCCGAGGTCAGCGTAACCCGTTGCGACAACTTTAGCACCGCGGTCGTGTCCGTCCTGACCCATTTTGGCAATCATGATACGCGGACGACGTCCGGTCATTTCAGAGAATTGGTCTGCCAATTCTTTAGCCTTCCGGAAGTCTTCGTCTTCCTTGGCAACACTTGAATATACTCCGCTCACGGTTCTGATAACTGCTTTATAACGTCCGGCAACTTTTTCACATGCATCCGAGATTTCTCCCAAAGATGCTCTCTTCTTGGCTGCGTCAACGGCTAATTCAAGCAAGTTGCCTTCGCCTGTTTCAGCACATTTGGTGATTGCTGCCAACGCGGCGTCAACCTCTGCTTGGTTACGGTTAGCTTTCAACTCGTGCAAACGACGGATTTGTGCTTCGCGTACGGCAGTGTTGTCCACCTCGAGGATATCGATCGGGTCTTCTTTTTCCAAACGGTATTTGTTCGTACCCACGATGGTTTGTGCACCACTGTCGATACGGGCTTGCGTGCGAGCGGCAGCCTCTTCGATACGAAGTTTCGGGATACCGGACTCGATAGCTGCAGCCATACCACCCAATTTTTCTACTTCTTGGATATGTCCCCATGCTTTCTCTACCAGTTCTTGGGTCAGGCTCTCCACGTAGTAAGAACCTCCCCACGGGTCGATAGATTTACAAACGGTGGTTTCATCCTGTATATAGATCTGAGTGTTACGTGCGATACGTGCGGAGAAGTCGGTCGGAAGTGCGATAGCCTCATCCAATGCGTTGGTATGCAACGATTGCGTGTGTCCCAAAGCGGCACCCATAGCCTCGATACAAGTACGTCCCACGTTGTTGAACGGGTCTTGCTCGGTCAGTGACCAACCGGAAGTCTGGCTGTGTGTACGCAATGCCAGAGATTTCGGGTTTTTCGGGTTGAATTGTTTCACGATCTTTGCCCACAACAAACGTCCGGCTCTCATCTTGGCGATCTCCATGAAGTGGTTCATGCCGATAGCCCAGAAGAACGACAAACGGGGAGCGAAAGCGTCGATATCCATTCCGGCGTTTACCCCGGCACGCAAATATTCCAAACCGTCAGCCAAGGTGTATGCCAACTCGATATCGGCAGTAGCACCTGCTTCTTGCATGTGGTAACCGGAGATAGAGATAGAGTTGAATTTCGGCATATTCTTGGAAGTGTACTCGAAAATGTCGGCGATAATCTTCATGGAGAATTTCGGCGGGTAGATATAAGTGTTACGCACCATAAATTCTTTCAAGATATCGTTTTGGATGGTTCCTGACAATTGGTCGAGTGTTGCCCCTTGTTCCAATCCGGCAACAATGTAGAATGCCAAAATAGGAAGTACGGCACCGTTCATCGTCATGGAAACGGACATTTTATCCAATGGAATCTGGTCGAACAGGATTTTCATATCCATGATTGAATCCACTGCCACACCGGCTTTACCCACGTCACCGATTACACGCGGGTGATCGGAGTCGTATCCGCGGTGAGTCGCCAAGTCGAATGCCACGGACAAACCTTTCTGTCCGGCAGCCAAGTTGCGGCGATAGAACGCGTTGGACTCTTCAGCGGTAGAGAATCCGGCGTATTGACGGATTGTCCACGGGCGCATCGGGTACATTCCGGAGTACGGACCGCGTAAATACGGGGGAATACCGGCAACATAGTCCAGATGTTCCATGCCTTTTAAATCTTCGGCCGTGTACACGGGTTTTACCGGTATCAGCTCGGGTGTCAACCAATTTTTTTCTATGTGATTAGCCTTTTCCCACTCGGCAGCGGCGGTCATGGCTTTCTCTGTTGACTTGATATCTATATCTTTGAAATTTGGTTTCATCTTTCAATTTTTGATTTATAATTTACGATTTACGATTCTTGATTTTTCAATCTAAAATCTAAAATCTGAAATCTAAAATTATTTAATTCCCAATAGTTGTTGGTATGCTTTCAAGTCTTCCAGCACGTTGCATTTCACGTGAACATAGTGCTTGATACCAACCTCTTCCAATTGAGGTCTGCTCTCCGGGTTACCGGCAACCACGATGATTGCCTTGTCTTTCAACGCGGCGTAAACTTCCGGGGCAATCGTTGCGTACTCGTCGTCAGAGCTACAAATTACCACGATGTCTGCCTTGTTATCGATACATGCTTTAGCACCTTCTTCAACTGTCTTGAACCCGTTGTTGTCCATTACTTGGAATCCGGCACAAGCGAAGAAGTTGCAAGCGAATTGAGCTCTGGCTTTACGCATAGCCAAATTTCCCATCGGCAACATGTAAACCACTGGACGGTGTCCGTTCTCTTTCGCGAACATGTCGGTTCTCAAGCGCATAGCCTCGAACGCTTGTGTTCCACGGTAGGGTTTCAATGTTTCTACCACTGCATCCGGTGCGGTTTCGTCTTCCGGTTCTAGGATGCAAGCACAAAGTTCACGGTCAATCTTTTCGTTGAAGTTCGGGAATTGGTTCGTACCCAAGAAGTTTTCTTTCCGGTTAGCGATATCCTGATCTCTTTTCTGCGCGGTAGCTTTCACGGCTGCCTGAACGAACCCGTTCTCGATTGCTTTTACCATTCCGCCTTGTTCCTGTACTTGAAGGAATAATTTCCAAGCAGCCTCGGCAATGAATTGGGTCAATTCTTCGATGTAGTATGAACCACCTGCCGGGTCAACGATCTTATCGAAATGAGATTCTTCTTTCAACAATAATTGTTGGTTACGAGCCACGCGTTCTCCCAATTCGGAAGGATGGCATTCGTAGATATAGTCGTACGGGTGAACCGTGAACGAGTCAACACCGCCAAGTGTCGCGGACATGGTTTCCGTTTGTGTGCGGAGCATGTTCACGTTCGGGTCGTAAACCGTCTTGTTCCATTCTGATGTTTCAGCGTGGATATTCATCTTGCACACGCAGTCGCAGCAAGGATTGTAAGCCTTCACGATCTTTGCCCACAAGTAACGGGCTGCTCTCAGTTTGGCTATTTCCATGAAATATTTTGAACCGGTAGCGAAGTGGAAACGCACGCGGGGAGCGACGTCCTTCACGTCCATTCCGGCGTCAGTCAAATTGTTTAAGTATTCTACTCCGGCAGCCAGACTGAACCCGAGTTCTTGCACGATGGAAGCTCCCGAGTTATTGAACACGTATCCACCCACTTCAATGGTCTTGAAGTTTTTCAGGGCAGCGGTACTTTCGGTAGCGGCTTTTACAACGTCAAACGGTTTGGCGTCGCAGAATTTACCTTGCAAAAGGAGTTTGCTGATCGGGTCGATGTTGATTCCACCTTTAATTTTCTCCGGATCAATACCTTTTTCGATAACATATTCCTTGAACAGATTCAAGATAGCTACCTTGTTGCAGCAAGCCACGAAATTGATTTCGATGCATTCCAGACAAATGTCTTTTAAAAGAGCGGCCATGTCGGCTTTCGTGAAATTCTTGCAATTGGAAAGCACGAAACCGAGAGAGTCAACACCTTTGTTCAAAATATCCAACGCTTTCTTGTTTGCCTCGGCAACATCCTCTACCATGATGTCTTGGCGTACAAACCACGCGTTGTTGTCTTTTTTATTACCTCTCACGAAAGGATATTCTCCCGGGAAGCATGCTAAATTCTTGAGGTCTTTCATGTCTTCCAACCGGTACATCGGCTGCACGTTGAAACCCTCGTTTGTTCTCCAAACCAGCTTTTTATCGAAGTCAGCCCCTTTTAGGTCTGCAATGACTTTGTCCTTCCACTCCTGTGTCGTGTTGGGTGCAAATTCATTGAAAAGCTTTTCGTTTACATTCTCTGCCATAATAGATTTTTATGTATTTATTCTGTAACTGTTTGTTATTAAAAACGAAAGGCAAAATTAGGCGTTTTTGTATAAATAAAAAAGAAATTCTTCTTTATTTCTACCCCTTGATTGGATTATAAGTCTTTTTAAGAGTTAGGAAGAGGTTATTTATTTTAGATTTAATGATTTAGGATTTAAGATTGAGTCTGACAGGAGGTTTCGGGCGAGTTTCGGTTGTATCAGGCTGGCATGTTATTTCCCCGCGTGTTCCATTTCTTTACGGGAGGCTTTTTCACGTGGTTAGAATTACCCGGAGAAATACGGGCTGTACGAGCTTTGCGGGCTTGCAGGGTGGCTTGTATTTATAGAATTTTTGCAGGAATTGTTTCGGGTTTTGGTGTATCCCGGTTATGTATCGGTACTTGTGTTCCTTGGGGCATACTACTTGTACAATTCTTTACCCGGGGGAGAATTACCGCGAGGGGTAAAGTTTGACTTTGATGTCTGTCCCAAACGCGAGGGAGTGTCTTCTGCCCGTGTGTGTTAAAAAAGCATATTTAATACAAAAACGTGGGCTAAGAGTGGGCTAAGTGTAGGCTAAGAGTGGGCGATATCGCCTAAAAGTCACCCTAAAGTCATAAGATAGCCGTTAAATAGTATAGCTTAACCTTAGATTTAGGATAGGTGGCGTGTTATTATGTATTGGTGAAAATTCCGTGAGAGTGTTGAGTGAATTCCATGTTCTTGTCTTTTGTCGGGAAAATATTATTTCGTAATTTGCGACGTTAATTTTAAAAGCAAAAAAACACATGAAGAAAATTAGAGCAGCCATTGTCGGGTATGGCAATATCGGTCACTACGTGCTGGACGCACTGGAGGCGGCCCCCGACTTTGAAGTGGCAGGAGTGGTACGTCGGGATGCAGCGAATGTCCCGGCGGAGTTGAAGGACTATTTGGTCGTGTCGGATATTGCTCAAGTCAAAGATGTTGATGTGGCAATCTTGTGTACCCCTACTCGTGGCGTGGAGGAATACGCTTCCCGAATTTTAGCCATGGGAATCAACACGGTGGATAGTTTCGATATTCACACGGAAATTACCGGATTACATAAACGTTTGGGTGAGGTTGCCCGGAAACACGGGAAAGTTGCTGTTATTTCAGCCGGCTGGGACCCGGGAAGCGACTCCGTGGTACGTGCCTTGTTGGAGGCTTGTGCCCCGAAAGGGATTACATATACAAATTTCGGTCCGGGCATGAGCATGGGACATACCGTTGCCGTGAAAGCTGTGAAAGGTGTAAAAGCCGCTCTTTCGATGACTATTCCAGTGGGAACGGGTATTCATCGTCGTATGGTGTATATCGAATTGGAGGATGGATACGATTTCAAGACCGTGGCGGAAGCTATCAAGACCGATCCTTATTTCGTGCATGACGAAACACACGTGATGCAGGTGGAGAGCGTGGATAACCTGAAAGATATGGGGCATGGCGTGAATCTTACCCGCAAAGGCGTATCCGGCAAGACTCAGAACCAGTTGTTCGAATTTGATATGAAAATCAATAATCCGGCACTGACGGGACAAATACTCGTGGCTACCGCCCGCGCTTCCATGAAGCAACAACCGGGATGCTACACGCTGATAGAGATTCCGGTGATTGATATGTTGTATGGCGATCGGACGGAGTTGATCAGGCATCTGGTGTAAACTTTATATTAGTGACTTCTTTGTCTGGGATAGGTGGTGAAGTTGCCATTAATCAAACAGTAGCAAGATTAACCTTGCTACTGTTTGATTAACAATTTATTTTTGTCGCATAAAACCGTAACGATTATTTAGGACTGATTATACTCTTTTTATGTGGGATTACTTAACTTCTCCACCACCTGCGGTACCGGTTCCCCATTCTGAAATAGTTGCACTTGGGGTAATCCCTGTGCCTTTAAAGGTTAAAGTGATCGTATATCCTTTTCCTGCTTCAAATTTATCTTCGTCTGTTCCTGCAATTATAATGTCTTGTTCGGAATATCCGTCGGCAGACACAATAAGTGTGATTGAGGGCATATCTGGTTGTAACATTATTTTTTGAGTTGCTGCAGAAGCCGTTTTGGTAGCAGTTCCGTTTTCTATAGGTTTAATCGTTGATATCGCTGTATTCCACCCTGATAATCTTCCATCTGCTAAGGCTAAATTAAACTTTGTGTTGGCTTCTTTTATTGTTACCGAAACATTTGTGATATCTGTATTTGTTGAAGCCGTTTCTCTTGCTATTGCAAAATTGAATTGTGTAAGTAAATGGTTGAAAGTTATTTTGTCAATTTTAGATGTTTTATTACCGGAAACCGGAACGGCGTAAATTACATCTTCTTCCCCAGTAATTTTTATACTCGCAACTCCATCTGTAATACTTGTTGCAGCAGGATAAAAACCTACGATATTTGCGTTACTTCCATCTGCGGGATAGTATTGAGTGGTACTAAATGTGATTCCACCTGTGTTTTGGGCAATTGAACCTATTAGAGAAATGGTGGATATTGTTGTCCAATCTGCGGTTGTTCCATCAATTCGAGCGAATTGTACACCATTATCTATCCCAGTTGCTTGAGTTACTTCCGCACGAGCTAAGGCTTTAACTCCTGCATTCAATTTTATCTCCACCGGAGCGTTCGGGTCAATCTCGTCCTCTGAAGTTGTAGTACAACTTGTCATAGCTGCTATGGCAAGTAAAGAGAAAATCATTTTTTTCATATCTTGAAGTTTTAATTTTGCTTCTGCAAATGTGAGTTGTTTTTGGAAAGGGGGATGAGTAATATGTAAAAAACAAATTCTATTTACTTTTTCGCTATCGTTTTGTATGAATTTTAAATTTTGTACGTATTCGTAATTTTCAGGAGTATTCTACGTATCGCTGTTTCCACTGCTTGGGGGTAATACCTTCGTTGAGTTTGAAGGAGGAGATAAAAGAGGAAAGCGAGTTGAAACCAACCAGAGAGGCTACCTCTTGAATTTGCATTTCGGGATGTTCGATGAATAGAATGGTCGCTTTCTGGATACGGTATTTATTGACGAATTGGTAGAAACTAAAACCGAATTCGTTATTGATGAGATTCGAGATATAAGTACGGTTTGTCCCGAGAAGCGCGGCAACGTCGTTTATGGTGAGATTCCCGTTCGTGTATATTTCTTTCTCGTCGAAAAGATGAACGAGTTCGTCTTTCATCTTCTCTCTTTTCATCCCTAAGTTCTTCAGGTATTTTTCGGGAAGAGGGGGAAAAACGGGTGATATTTCGTCCTCTTGTTCTATTGTCAATTCATCCGGACAGTTTTTTACTTCACACGGGGGAAGCAGCTCTTCCTTGACTTGCGCGTGTTGAGGGGTATAGCATATATACGGTTCGTTAAGGGCGTGGATGAAAAGGTAGGACACGAAACAGATAAAACTAAGATGAACAAGGTAATTGCTCCATACCGCTTGGGTAAAAGACGTACAAAGCATGATTACGGCATAGAGAATAGCCAAGGGGATGGCATGATTCAGCCAGCGGAGGTCTATATTTTCTTTGGAAGAATAGTTTTCTTCCATGGTTTGAACGTGTTCCCGTTTTAATTTGAGGATACGCAAGGTGTAAACGGTAATCATGGAAGCCTGAATCGTCAGACAGATATATCGAAAAATGGAAAAGAGAGAGTTTTTATCATAGAACTCCCGTTGAAAAAGGCTCTCTTTCTCTTCAAGAGGGAAAAGTAACAGGCCTGCGACAAGCATGACGATACCCGGCATGAAATGTAACCAGATTTTCTCCGGGGCTATTTTTTCCGGTTTCGTGAGTTTCCGGAAATAAAAGAAATACATGGGGATCAAGAATAAATGGATCGTGATATCAAAACCGGGCAAGAAGAACTCGTTTGTTCGGTACGCGTGTATATCTTGAATCATGTCGGGGATGAAAAGCAAGCCGGAGAATGTGAGCACGACTCCCAGTACCCGCCGGGGGTGCATTCCGGCTTCTTCACTATACGCGGCTCCCTTTAAGATCAGTAACGTGATACCGCAGAACAGGGGTATAACAAAAGAGAGGACGTATGAAAAATACATCCAGAATGTTGCCGAAAATAGACTATCATTCATCATGTCGCACAATGTTGTCGATTTACCTTCTTTGACGTGGCAAATATAATACAAATTGTGTCTATTTCGAGGGCGTTTGAGCGTTTGGAATGTTAATTAACAAAAGGGATTAAAATTGATTCTTTAAAAATTGACATCCTGCCGTAAACTTTGTACTTTCGTCCCATCTATATTAGAATCAGGTTTCATGAATGATGAAAAACTAAAAGAAGAAGTTCGCAAGGCTTGCGAAATCTTACGAAACGGTGGGGTAATTCTTTACCCGACGGACACGATATGGGGTATCGGCTGTGACGCGACGAACGAGGACGCCGTGAAAAAGGTGTACGAGTTGAAGCACCGGGAAGACTCCAAGGCCATGTTGGTTTTGTTGGATGATGTCGGGAAATTGGCTTCTTACGTGACGGTACCGGATATCGCTTACGATTTATTGGAGGTGAACGACAAACCGATGACGGTTATTTACCCGGGTGCGAAGAATATGGCAAAGAATCTGATTGCGACGGATGGAACAATCGGCATCCGGATCACCTCGGAGGCTTTCACGAAAGCGTTGCTTTACCGTTTCCATAGACCCATCGTGTCAACTTCCGCGAACATCAGTGGTGAGCCTTCCCCGAAGTGTTTTGCCGAGATCAGCGATGCCGTGAAAGCGGCAGTGGATCACGTGGTGGATTACCGTCAGGGAGAAACCGCTAATCCCGCCCCTTCCAGTATCATCAAGCTGGGCGCGGGCGGAGAAATCCAAATCATCAGAAAATAATAACCTGAATTTTGGAAGTTGTGGATGGCATTCATTTTCAATTTTCAATTTTCAATTTTCAATTTTCAATTTTCAATTGTTTTATGGCTTTAATTTTAAATATCGATACCTCCACGGATATTTGCTCCGTGGCAATAGCCCGGGAGGGGAAGGTGATCGCATTGAAAGAGAATAACGAGGGTTTCAATCATTCTACTTTATTAGGCGTGTATGCGGATGATTTGCTGAAGGAAAACGGTTTGACCGCGAATGATTTGGATGCGGTTGCCGTGAGTATGGGACCCGGTTCATACACGGGGTTGCGTATAGGAGTTTCTTTAGCCAAGGGAATTTGTTTCGGTGCGGGCAAGCCCTTGATAGCCGTGAGTACCTTGGAAGCTCTGGCGAATGCCGTTGCCGCAAGGAAAGGCGAAGGCGGGTATTATTGCCCGATGATTGATGCTCGTCGCATGGAAGTGTACACGGCGGTTTTTGATCGGGAGGGGATTACCGTGAGGGATATTCATGCCGAAGTAATAGAGGAGGGTGCGTTTGCCGATTTGTTGGATGGGCATAAGATGTTTTTCTTCGGGAACGGGAGTGATAAGGTAAAGGAGGTTATACGCCACCCGAATGCTGAATTTATTCCGGGAGTAGAAACTTCCGCGGCTAATATGACACTGCTTGCCGAACGGAAATTCGAGGCGGGAGATTTTGAGGATGTGGCTTATTTTGAGCCTTTTTATTTGAAGGATTTCGTGGCTACCGTGCCGAAGCGAAAAGTTTTGTGATAAAAATTATTTGTGATGAATATAAAATTACTGAACCCGTCGCATTGGACGGATTACGAGTTGATAGATAGTGGTGCTTTCGAGAAATTGGAACGTTTCGGACGTTACGTGATTGCACGACCGGAGCCGCAGGCTATATGGAATAAATCGCTTTCCGACGAGGAATGGCATCAACGGGCGGATGCTTATTTCAAGAAAGACAAGAAGAACGAGGATCGGGGAGAGTGGGTTTGCAAACCGAAAATGTTACAGCAGTGGTTCGTGAACTACCGGTACGGGGATATGGCTCTCCGGATGCGCTTGGGGTTGACTTCTTTCAAGCACGTGGGGATATTCCCGGAACAGGCGGAGAACTGGGATTTTATATTCGAGCAAGTGAAACGGATCGGCACGGGGGCGAAAGTGCTGAACTTGTTTGCTTACACGGGAGGGGCTACTTTAGCTGCGAAGAGCGCAGGGGCGGATGTTACTCACGTCGATTCGGTGAAACCCGTGGTGTCTTGGGCGCGGGAAAACATGGAAGCTTCCGGTTTGGACGGGGTACGTTGGATCGTGGAGGATGCTTTGAAATTCGTGCATCGGGAAGTGCGGCGAGGGAAAAAATATAACGGGATTATTCTTGATCCGCCTGCCTATGGACGCGGTGCGAATGGCGAGAAATGGGTACTCGAGGAGAATATAAACGAATTGATAACCCTTTGTGGTCAGTTGTTGGAACCGACGAACAGCTTTTTGGTGTTGAATTTATACTCTATGGGACTGTCAGCCTTATTAGCCCGAAGCGTGGTGCGTCAGTTGGTCGGGGAATGTCGTGGCGAACAATTCGGTGAATTGTATTTTACCGATTCATTTGAAAAAGCATTACCGTTGGGGGTGTATTATAGATTATGGCGTTAATAAGAAGAAGTTATGACACAAAAAGAAGCTGTACAATTATTTGAAGCGAGAAAAGTCTGTACCGTTTGAGATAGCGAACAGGAGAAATGGTATTTTTCTATCGTGGATGTAGTTGATATTTTAACAGAAAGTACTGATGGGCGTAAGTATTGGAATAAATTAAAACAACGTCTTAAAGAAGAAGGAAATGAAACGGTGACAAATTGTCACCAGTTGAAGTTAAAGGCTACAGACGGGAAAATGCGAATGACTGATGTTGCAGATACTGAACAACTATTCCGGTTAATTCAATCCATTCCTTCCCCTAAAGCAGAACCGTTTAAATTGTGGATGGCGCAAGTTGCCAAGGAACGTTTAGACCAATTACAGGATCCTGAACTGTCGATCGAGCAAGCCATGCTGGATTACAAACGATTGGGATATTCTGACAATTGGATAAATCAACGTTTGAAAAGTATTGAGGTACGCAAAGAACTCACCGACGAATGGAAACACCGGGGGGTAAAAGAAGGGCAACAATTTGCGACGCTGACGGATATCATAACACAAGCTTGGGCTGGAATGACAACCAGAGAATACAAGCAGTTTAAAGGACTGAAGAAAGAAAATCTCCGGGATAATATGACTAATATGGAGTTGATCTTGAATATGCTTGCCGAAGCCACGACAACTGAAATCTCGAAAGAAAGAAAACCGGAATCCTTTGAAGAAAGTCAACGGGTTGCTCAACAAGGGGGGACGAATAGCGGGTAATACCCGGAAAGAAATCGAAGCCCAAACAGGTAAGAATATAATTTCTCCATTAAACGCTAAGGAGCATTTGCAGCTTGATGATTCGGGAGAAAAGAAAAATGATCATCAAGAAACACCGGAACTTGAATAAGAATAAAAAAATCACTTGCTCGAGAATCATCTATCGTCTTAACTTTATATCTTTGGAATCCGCGATTTAAAATAGTAAATCTAAAATTTTTAGATTTATGCTGATTTTCTTATCTTTGCACCCTCAATGAAAAATATTAAATCTAAAAAATAATACTAGATGGCAACTACCGCTGATTTTAGAAATGGATTATGCATCGTTTTCAAAGACGATTTATACAGAATTGTACAGTTTCAACACGTGAAGCCCGGTAAAGGACCCGCTTTCGTGAGAACTAAAATGCAAAATATCAAGACCGGTCGTACGCTTGAGAATACGTTCACTTCCGGGGTAAAAATTGATGTTGTGCGTATCGAAAGACGCCCGTATCAATTCCTGTACATGGAAGGTGAAGACTATATTATGATGCATACCGAAACTTACGAGCAAATTCCAATCGCTAAAGATCTGATCAACGCTCCTCAATTCTTGAAAGAAGGCGATGCTGTTGAAATGGTTGTACATGCTGACACGGAAACTCCCTTGTATGTAGAATTGATGCCGACAGTTGTTCTCGAGGTAACTTACACGGAGCCGGGATTGAAAGGCGACACCGCTTCTTCTACGGCATTAAAAGCTGCCGAGGTTGAAACTGGGGCAAGAGTAATGGTTCCTCTCTTCATTAATACCGGTGAGAAAATCCGTATCAAAACAGAGGACGGAACATACGTGGAACGCGTGAGAGAATAAAAGAAATTGACGATTTTTGATTTATGATTTAAGATTCATGAAGAATGGAATCATAAATTGTAAATCATAAATCGTAAATGAATTAGATTTCAATCTCTCCATTCGCTTCGGCTTGGAGTTTTTGGATAACCTTTTCGGCGGAGTTTTGCTCCGCTTCTTTTTTGGATGCTCCCACGCCTCGTGCCATGATAGTTTCGCCGATAGTAATCGTGCAGATGAATTTCGAGCGACGGGCGTTTCCTTCCAGTGTGTCGATTTTAAGGTCTGCTTTTTGTTTCTGTGCCCATTCGATAAGGCGGCTCTTGTAATTCTTATCGACGTAAACGAGGTCTTCCAAATTCACGTAATGAGGGAAAATATAATTCTCGATAAATGCTTTTGTCTTATCGTAACCTTGGTCGAGATAGATTGCCCCGGTGAAAGCCTCGAATACATCCCCGTAGATGTGTTTGTTTTTGGAAATATCCGATTTGGCGATAACCTCTTCGCTCAATCCCATTTTGATAGCGATGATGTTTAACGATTCCCTGCTCACGATCTTGGAACGCAAGCGGGTCATGAAACCTTCATCTTTGTTGGGGAAGAATTTATATAGAATTTCAGCGACAATAGCTCCCAGAACGGCGTCTCCCAGAAATTCCAATCGCTCGTAATTCAGGACAGCTCCGCTTTTCGTGTATCTTGATGCCGATTTATGCAGCAATGCCAAGGTGTATAAGCCTCTATTGCCGGGTATAAAACCCCATTCTGTAATAGACAATCCATAAAACTTTTCTTTCCGATGAAGATAAAGTTTTATGGATTGAATTATTTTACTAATCACTTTCCAAATGTTTTTAGTTAGTGATTATTTTTTAAACACTACGCAAGCATTGTGACCTCCGAAACCGAAAGTGTTACTAATGGCTACATTGATTTTTCTTTCCTGAGCCTTATTGAACGTGAAATTCAGCTTCGGATCCAGTTCCGGATCGAGATTGCTGAAATTAATGGTAGGGGGTACAATGTCGTTTTTCACAGCCAGGACACAAGCGATTGCCTCCAAGGCACCGGCGGCGCCTAATAAATGTCCTGTCATTGATTTGGTAGAACTGATGTTCAACTCGTAAGCGTGTTCTCCAAATGCTCTCTGAATGGCCTTAGGTTCTGCCACATCTCCTAACCCGGTTGACGTCCCGTGCACGTTAATATAATCAACGTCTCGCGTGGTAAGTCCGGCATCTTCTACGGCGAGCAACATCACGTCACCGGCACCTTCTCCGTTCGGATCGGGAGCCGTCATGTGATAGGCATCACAGTTTGAAGCACCGCCGGCGAGTTCGGCGTAGATATGGGCACCTCTTTTAACAGCATGTTCGTACTCTTCCACGATCAGGCAAGCACCACCCTCGCCAATCACGAAACCGTCACGCTCCGCGTCGAAAGGACGGGAAGCCGTTTTCGGGTCGTCATTGCGAGTAGACAAAGCCTTCATGGAATTGAAACCGCCTACTCCCGGGGGGGTAATGGCTGCTTCCGATCCACCGGCAATGATCACGTCTGCTTTTCCTAACCGGATAAGATTTAATGCATCTACTAACGAGTGTGCGGATGAAGCACAGGCTGATACGGTCGTGTAGTTCGGGCCTTTCAGACCTTCTTCTATAGCGATCATAGCTCCGCCCATGTTAGCAATCATCTTGGGTATAAAGAATGGGTTGAATCTGGGTGTGCCGTCTCCCAATGCAAATGTTTTACATTCTTCGTAGAATGTATCCAATCCCCCGATACCTGCTCCCCAGATTACTCCGATTCTCTTTCTGTCCTCTTGCGAGAAATCGAGTCCGGCATCTTTCACAGCCTCTCTGGAACAAATCAGAGCGAATTGGCTGTAAAGATCCATTTTACGGACTTCCTTCTTATCGAAGTATTCCGTGGGCTCGTAGTTTTTAACTTCGCAAGCGAATTGCGTGCGAAATTTAGATGCATCAAAACGAGTAATAGGACCGGCGCCACTGACGCCAGCTTTCAAGTTTTCCCAAAATTCAGCCACATTGTGACCTAAAGGGTTGATAGTACCAAGACCAGTTATTACTACTCGTTTGAGGTTCATAAAATCAATATTAAATTATTGAGCGTTAGCTTCAACGTATGCAATCGCGTCACCCACGGTAGCGATTTTCTCGGCTTGATCGTCCGGAATAGTAATATTGAATTCTTTTTCCAATTCCATGATCAACTCTACTGTATCCAAAGAGTCAGCGCCTAAATCATTTGTAAAAGTTGCACCCGGTGTAACTTCTGATTCGTCAACTCCTAATTTATCAACGATGATAGCTTTAACTCTGTTTTGAATGTCAGACATAACATTAAATTTTAATTAGACATTTTTTAAATTCACACTAACGTCTATAACAGACGTCATAACTCTCTAAGTTCGGGCGCAAAGTTAGAGAATTTATTTTTCCTAGAAAATTTTTTGGCATGAATAAACTCTTGCTTATCTTTATGCGTTTGATATTTAATAGATTACAAGATGAAAAAAGTTGCAATATTTGCCTCTGGATCAGGTTCTAACGCCGAAAACATCATTAATTATTTCGAAAACGACACCGAAAATGTCGTGAAAATCGTGTTTTGTAACAAACCGAACGCGTACGTTTTGGAACGGGCGAAACGATTGGGGGTTCCTTCCTTCGTGTTTAACCGGGATGAATTTTATCATTCCGACTTAGTAATAAACGAGTTGAGGCGTCTGGAGATCGATTTTATCGTGTTGGCGGGCTTCATGTGGAAGGTCCCGGACGCTATTATCGAGGCTTATCCCGACCGGATCGTCAACATCCATCCGGCGCTTTTACCCTCTTACGGCGGTAAGGGAATGTACGGCATGCACGTGCACGATGCCGTCATCGCGGCGGGAGAAAAAGAAAGCGGCATCACGATCCACTACGTGAACGGTCACTATGACGAGGGGGCTGCCCTGTTTCAAGCAAAATGTACCATCACCCCTGAAGATACCCCCGATACCTTGGCGGAAAAAGTACACGCCTTGGAATATGAACATTTTCCGCGAGTGATAAAAGAAGTGTTGGAAAAACTCTAAAGAGTCTTTCTAATTTTAAATTTTAGATTTTAAATTTTAAATTGAATAATTGCCGATTGTGGAATTTAATGTTTGTCAATCGTGTAATTCATTTTCAATTTTCAACTTTCAATTTTCAATTATGATGAGGAGATTTACCGTATTACTGGGATTATTATTTATTGGCTTCATCCTGCAAGCTCAAGAAGCGAGATTATTAAGGTTTCCGCATAGCGTGGGGAACAAGTTGGTATTTTCATACGCGGGCGATCTTTATATCGTGTCAGCCGAGGGTGGTACAGCACGTCGGTTGACGTCCCACGTGGGGTACGAGATGTTTCCCCGGATATCCCCGGACGGGAAATACATCGCTTTCACGGGACAGTATGACGGCAACACGGAAGTATTCGTGATCCCGGTAGAAGGAGGTGAGCCTCGTCGATTGACTTACACGGCTACGCTGGGGCGGGACGATTTGGGTGACCGCATGGGGCCCAATAATATCGTCATCGGGTGGACTCCCGACAGTAAGCGTATTCTCTATCGTTCCCGGAGATATACTTTCAATGACTTCACGGGACAATTATTCACGGTACCTGTCGAGGGCGGAATGTCTGAAGAGGTGCCTTTGAAAAACGGTGGTTTCGCCTCTTATTCTCCCGACGGGAAAAAACTGGCGTACAACTATATCATGCGAGAATTTCGCGCGTGGAAGCGTTATCAAGGCGGTATGGCTGATGACATACGGGTGTTTGATTTCGCTACCAAGAAATCCGAAAAGATAACCGATAACGCGCGACAGGATATCATCCCCATGTGGTCGCCCGACGGGACTACGATTTATTATATATCCGACCGGGACAACGTGATGAATCTTTACGCTTACAACGTGAGCACGAAAGAGGATAAACAACTTACCTCCTACAAGGAATATGATATAAAATTCCCGGCAATCGGGGATAAACGTATTGTTTACGAGCAGGGCGGTTACATCTATGCTTATGACTTGCAGACGGGAAAAGAGGCTAAAATCACGATCCGTGTAGATAACGATCAGGTATATTCCCGTCCGAAACTGACGGATGTCAGCGGACAGATTACCACCGTGGCGACTTCTCCCGGTGGGGAACGGATGGTCGTTGCCGCTCATGGCGATATTTTTTCGCTGCCTGCCAAAACAGGAATCACCTATAACCTTACCAACTCGTCGGACGCGAATGATATGCAGGCAGGCTGGTCTCCCGACGGGAAATATATCAGCTACGTGTCCGATAAAGACGGGGAATTTAATATTTATCTCCGGGATGCCGCCACGGGTAAGGAACGGAAATTAATTAAAGGATTGAAAAGCTATATCTTTAACTACAAATGGTCGCCCGACTCCAAGAAAATCATGTGGAGCGAGAAAGGGAATACCTTGAATATCTCCGACGTGGAAAGCGGCAAGCGTGAGATCGTGGAGCAATCGGGTATCCGTTCGATGACTTCTTACAATTGGTCGCCGGATAGCAAATACATCACTTACGTGCGTCCGGAAGCCGCCATGGATAATATTATTGTTTATAACGTGGCAAATGGTGAAAAGCATCAAATCACGGACGGCTGGTTCGGTTCAAGTTCACCCAACTTCAGTGACGACGGCAAATACCTCGTGTTCGTGTCGGCACGTGCCTTTTCGCCCACGTACAGCCGTACGGAATGGAATCACGTGTACAACGACATGAATAAAGTGTACGTGTTGCCGTTGGCAAAAAACGCCCCGGTGCCTTTTGCCCCGAAAAATGATGTCGTTCCGGTAGAAACGGGAACAAACGTCAAAGATAAAAAGACCGAAGAAGCATTGGTTTACGATTTCTCGAACTTGAACAACCGCCTTGTCGAATTGCCTGTGCTTGCCTCCAATCATTATAATAACGTCCATATGCTCGGTAACCGGGTATATTACAACCGGGGCGGTCGAACCATGTACTTTGACATGGGTAGCAAGCGTGAATCCGACTTGGGTGGGTACGTGGAATTTTCTCCCGGTTACAAGAAGGCAATCGCGTTCTCCGGTTCCTCGTTCCAAGTGCTGGATATTCCCGTCCTGTCCGCCGGGGTGAGTTCTCCGGTACCGACCAAAGACGTGAAAAAAGTAATCGACTACCATCAGGAATGGATGCAGATATACAACGAGAGTTGGCGACAAATGCGTGATTTCTTCTATGCCAAGAATATGCATGGGGTAGATTGGGAGCACGTGTATGAAAAATACAAGGTATTGGTACCTTACGTCAACCACCGCACGGATTTGACTTATATCATAGGAGAGATGATCGCCGAGTTGAACGTGGGACACGCTTATTCCGTCAACGGGCGGATTCCTGCCCCGGAGAGAATCAAAATGGGATTACTGGGAGCCAAGTTCAAGAAAGACAAATCCGGCTATTTTCAAGTGACCAAGATTATCGAAGGAGCCAACTGGAATGAAGCAACCCGTTCCCCGTTGACGATGCCGGGCGTGGATGTAAAAGAAGGGGAATATATCTTGGCTATCAACGGGAAATCGTTGAAGGACGTCGATAACCTGTTTTCCGAACTGGTCGACATGGCAGGTAAAACCGTTTCCCTGAAGGTAAACTCCGCTCCCGACGAGAAAGACGCCCGGGAAGTGCTGGTCACCCCGCTTGCCGACGAATCGAAATTATACTACTATAATTGGGTACAAAACAATATCCGCAAGGTGGCAGAAGCAACCAACGGCGAAGTGGGTTACATCCATATCCCGGACATGGGCGTTGACGGGTTAAACGAGTTCGTGAAGCATTACTACCCGCAGTTGAACAAGAAAGCCTTGATTATCGACGACCGCGGGAACGGGGGTGGTAATGTATCTCCTATGATTACCGAGCGGCTGATGCGTACCCCGACATTCTATACCATGCACACGAACCAAACCCAAGGCGCCGTGAATCCCGTGGGTACCTTCCTCGGTCCAAAAGTCTTACTGGTAAACGAATATTCGGCCTCTGACGGTGACTTGTTCCCCTATCGTTTCAAGTACAACAAACTGGGTACCGTCGTGGGACGCCGCACGTGGGGCGGAGTTGTCGGGTATAGCGGCTCCATTCGTGTCGTGGACGGCGGTTCAATCGTCACCCCCTCGTATGCCCCGTATGCCGCTGACGGCAGCGAGTTTATCATCGAGGGTAGGGGTGTATCTCCCGACGTGGACGTGGAAAACGATCCTTACTTGGAATACATGGGTGATGACGAGCAATTAAACCGGGCCATCCGAATCATACTCGAAAAACTGAAAACCGGGAAAAAAGAAATCCCGGCTATTCCCGCCTTCCCGGATAAGTCCGGGAAGAAAAAGTAGGATAAAAGGCTATTTATGTAGCCGTATACCTCGAATTTGCAACCAACTTGGATTTATTTCGTAATTTTGTAGCGTAAATTGAAAGAGAAATGAGTACAAAAGAGGTTGAGTGGGACGGAATACCCGTCCCGAGGCGATATTGGGCAATCTTGGCGATTGCCATGGGAATCACGGTGTCCGTGTTGGACGGTACGATTGCCAACGTGGCGTTACCGTCGATTGCCGGGGATTTGGATGCCACGCCGTCAATGTCGATCTGGATCGTGAACGCGTACCAGTTGGCGATAGTCGTGTCCTTGCTCTCGCTCTCATCCTTGGGGGATATCTGGGGATACAAGCGGGTATATATTGCCGGCTTGCTGATATTCAGCGTGACCTCGCTGGCGTGCGCTCTTTCTACTTCTTTGACGCAACTGACCGTTGCCCGCGTCTTCCAAGGATTCGGGGCTGCCGCGTTGGCGAGTGTCAACACGACTCTGATTCGTATTATCTATCCCCGTCGCTTCTTGGGGCGGGGATTGGGCATAAACGCCTTGGTCGTTGCCGTGTCGGCAGCCGGGGGACCGACCATTGCCGCCGGAATCCTTTCCATTGCCTCGTGGCCGTGGTTATTCGCGATCAACGTACCGATCGTGATCGTGGCATTGATTTTGTCGTGCAAGTTTCTTCCGTCCAATCCGGTGAAGGACTCGGGACGCACGTTCGACTGGAAGAGCGGTATCATGAATGCACTGACCTTCGGGTTGCTGATTTTCTCTATCGAGGGATTCACCCACGATATGAACTGGAAAGTGTTGCTCCCGATGATCGCGGCGGTATTCGTGATCGGTTATTTTTTCGTGCGGCGGCAGTTGTCGCAAACTTATCCTTTGCTGCCTGTCGATTTGTTGCGTATCCCGATATTCTCGCTTTCGGTCGGTACTTCCATTTGTTCGTTTGTTGCCCAGATGCTGGCAATGGTATCTCTGCCCTTCTTCTTGCAGCACACGCTGGGAAAGAGCGAGGTCGCTACCGGAATATTGCTTACCCCTTGGCCCTTGGCCACCATGATAGCGGCTCCTTTGGCGGGAAAACTGATCGAACGGGTTCATGCCGGGCTATTGGGCGGAATCGGTTTGTCGATATTCGCGGGAGGCTTGTTCTTGTTGGCAGTTTTGGCGGATAAAGTCTCCGGGGTGGGAATCGCCTTGTTTATGGCGATGTGCGGTTTTGGTTTCGGGCTGTTCCAAACCCCCAACAACAGTATATTAATATCCTCCGCGCCGCAAAACCGGAGTGGCAGTGCCAGCGGTATGCTGGGGATGTCCCGTCTGACAGGGCAGACCACGGGAGCCTCCCTCGTGGCGTTGATGTTTGTCATGTTTCCCGTCGACGGAACTTATGCTTCCTTGTATCTTGCCGGAATATTTGCCTTCGTTGCCGCGGTGGTAAGTTTCATGCGGGTATCTTTGCCCGAACCGGAATTGTTGCGGGGAAAAGCCAAGAAAAAAAGTTAACGGGATAGTTTGGACTTCTATTTTGCTTACATTTGTGGCATGTTATAGTGGACTGCAATGAATGGAGTTGATGTATGAATAATGCAAAAAGGATTTGGAGAGCGATTGTTTTTCTGGGAATAATATTTGTCGGGATAACCCCGCGGGCGCATGGACAGGAACGCGACAGTACGGTCGGTTTGTCTTCGCGTAAGTTCGTTCATGGAGTGAAAGCGGAGGTGCGTCCGGAGTATATTTTTCAGACACATTCTTTTTTAGAAGGTGATAATCCGGAGGGGAAATTGATCCGGGGTGCTTTCTCGTACCATTTGAAATATTTTCTCCGTTACCGTCCGGGAAGTGTTGCCGCCCGTGCTTATGGTGACGTTTATCAAGGAATAGGTTTCGGGTATTATACCTTCGGGGAACCTCGCTTATTGGGTGACCCGTTAGCATTCTATCTGTTTCAAGGGGCTCGTGTTGCCCGCTTCTCGCCCCGGGTGTCTTTTCATTACGAGTGGAATCTGGGTTTGTCCGCGGGGTGGAAGACTTTCAACACGTACGACAATCCCTATAATAAAATCATAGGTTCGAAGGTGAATGCCTATATTAATGCTAATTTTTATTTGCGTTGGCAATTATCGCCGGGTGTGAGTCTGACTTCGGGCATTACCGTGTCACACTTCTCCAATGGTAATACCGCGATCCCCAATGCGGGACTGAACACGATCGGCGGGAATTTCGGGGTGGAATGTAATTTCCATCGGAAAGATGACTTGAAGCCGTTGCAAGCGAATGATGCTTCCTCTTGCCGCCCCTTTCGCCGTCATGTAAGCTATGATTTTGTATTTTTCGGTTCGTGGCATAGTCAGGGAATCAAGACTGCCGACGGACTTTCGCCTTCTCCCGAATCTTACCCGGTGTTCGGGTTTAATTTTACCCCTATGTATAACGCGGGGTATAAACTGCGATTTGGCATGTCGCTTGACGGCACGTATGACGGGGGTGCGAACCTTTACACGGAGTATGACGTGTACGGGCAGATAGATAAGTCGCAGATTGTCAGACCGCCTCTTGGCGAGCAGTTCGCGTTGGGAATTTCCGGACGCGTGGAGTACGTGATGCCTTTCTTCACCGTGGGAATCGGGTTGGGGACTAATTTTATCGGGAAAGGAGATTTGAGCATGTTCTACCAGATGCTCACGTTGAAAATCGCGATGTCTCAAACTTCGTTTCTGCACGTGGGATACAATCTTCGGGATTTTCATGATCCTAACTTCTTGATGCTGGGTATCGGTTTCCGGCTTAATAGTAAATCTTTCGCTTTTTAATATCTTGATTTAATGCTGTTTTCACGACAAGGAACTACCTAAGACAGTTCTGAATAGAGTATGAATAGGGTATCAATTCCGGTGCAATTCCGCTTGTAAAGTTTTTAGTAAGCTTTTAGTAAGCTATTAAAACGCTATTGTAATATAGGGTTTTAATAGCGTTTTAATAGGGAACTAATAGCGTTTTACATGGAAATAATACGGGAGTGATGCACTATTGAAGTGTGAATAGTGCTTGTAATCAGTGTGTAATGGAAAGATCTTCCTTTCTTGTTCTCATCGTTTCTCAGAGGTTTGGTTAGAAACACTCGGAAAAAGTAACTTGTTTTAACGAGTACGTGTTGTTATATTCATTATATTTGTTCCTGTGATATTTGAAGAAAATGCAAAGAATCTTATTGCTTAGGTTCAATGTATTGAGGGATTGTCTTATATTTTTTAAGAGGAGTTTTTATGCCATTTACTCATTTTCACGTGCATTCGCAGTATTCGATTTTGGACGGGGCGGCGAGTGTTCCGGGATTGATAGATAAAGCCATTGCTGACGGGATGCCGGCGATCTCACTGACCGACCACGGGAATATGTTCGGGGTGAAGTTATTTTACGATTTGTGCAGGAAGAAAGGAATCAAACCGGTACTGGGTGTCGAGGCTTACGTGGCACGGGTGTCGTTGTATAGCAAGGAGAAACCGGTGGACCGTTCGGGGGAACACTTGATTATTCTGGCGAAGAACCTGCAAGGGTACAAGAATCTGGTGAAACTGTGTTCCGTGGCGTTCGTGGACGGGTATTATTACCGCCCGCGTATTGATAAGGCTCTTCTGGAAAAGCACCACGAGGGGTTGATTATTTCATCCGCTTGCTTGGGAGGGGAGATTTGCCAGAAGATTATGGCGGGAGATATCGAGGGGGCTGATAAAGCGGCCTTGTGGTACAAGAATTTGGTGGGGGAGGATTATTATCTGGAGGTGATGCGTCACCCGGCAGAATCGGCGAAAGAGAGGGCGGAGGTGTACGATAATCAGGTGAGGTGTAATGCCGAGATTCTGAAGATGGGCGAAAGGTTGGGCATCAAGGTGATCGCCACGAATGACGTGCATTTCTTGAACGAGCAGGATGCCGAGGCGCACGATTTGTTGATTTGTTTGAATACCCGGAAGGATATTGATGATCCGAACCGGATGAGATATACCCGTCACGAGTGGTTCAAGACCACGGCGGAGATGCAGGCTTTGTTTCATGATATCCCGCAAGTGTTGGAGAACACGCAGGAGATCGTGGACAAAGTGGAGGAGTATAAGTTGGATTCCGACCCGTTGATGCCGGTATTCCCGATTCCCCCGGAGTTAGGAACCGAGGAGGAGTACCGTGAGAAGTTCTCGGCGCAGGACCTTTTTGACGAGTTTACCCGTAACGAGAAGGGCGAAGTCGTTTTGTCGCAGGAAGAGGCGGAGAAGAAAGTGAAGAAATTGGGTGGGATAGATCGTTTGTACCGTATCAAACTGGAGGCGGATTACTTGAAGGTGTTGGCGATGAAGGGAGCCAAAAAGCGTTACGGGGAGGAGATTCCGCCGGATATCATGGAGCGTTTGATTTTCGAGTTGCATATCATGAAAACCATGGGTTTCCCGGGTTACTTCCTGATCGTGCAGGACTTTATACAGGCGGCTCGTGATATGGGGGTGATAGTGGGACCGGGACGTGGTTCGGCGGCGGGGAGTGCCGTGGCGTATAGTTTGGGTATCACGAATATCGACCCGGTGAAGTACGATTTGCTGTTCGAGCGTTTCTTGAACCCGGATCGTATTTCATTGCCTGATATCGACGTTGACTTCGATGACGACGGTCGGCAACGGGTGTTGGAGTGGGTGACACAGAAGTACGGGGAAGATAAAGTAGCGCATATCGTTACTTTCGGTAGTATGGCCGCCAAGATGGCGATCAAGGACGTGGCGCGGGTGTTGAAGCTCGACTTGTCGGAGGCGAACCGTCTGGCGAAGATGGTTCCGGAGGCGCCGAAAATGACATTGAAGAAGGCGTACAAGGAGAATCCCGATCTGGAGAAAGAGAAAGATTCACCCAACCCGTTGGTGGCGAAGACAATTCGGTTGGCGGAGATTTTGGAAGGCTCCGTGCGGCAAACGGGGGTGCACGCTTGTGGTATTTTGATTAGTCGTGACCCGTTGACGGATCATATTCCGATTATGAACACGGAGGGAGAGAGTCTGAAAACGACGCAGTATGACGGGCATTTCGTGGAACCGATCGGGTTGATTAAGATGGACTTTTTGGGGTTGCGTACCCTTTCTATTATAAAGACGTGTTTGGATAATATCAAGAAGTCCAGACATATGACGATAGACGTGGATGCCATTTCGCTGGAAGATCCCGAAACATTCGCTTTGTTTTCGCGAGGAGATACTACCGGTCTGTTCCAGTTTGAGTCGCCGGGTATGAAGAAGCACTTGCGTGCCTTGAAGCCGAACCGTTTCGAGGATTTGGTGGCGATGAATGCCTTGTATCGCCCGGGGCCGATGGAGTATATCCCCGATTTTATTAAGCGTAAGCACGGGGAAGCTCCGATCGAGTACGACCACCCGATGATGGAACCTTACTTGAAGGACACGTACGGGATTACGGTGTATCAGGAGCAGGTGATGTTGCAGTCCCGTGCTCTCGGTAATTTTACCCGAGGTATGTCGGATACTTTGCGTAAGGCGATGGGTAAGAAACAGATCGACACGATGAATGCTTTGAAGGCGCAATTCCTTGACGGGTGTAACGCTAATCCCGAGTTCGTGAAAGGCGCGAAGGAGGTGGGCAAGGAGGTCAAACCGCTGGTGGAGAAGATATGGGGTGACTGGGAGGCTTTCGCTTCTTACGCGTTCAACAAGTCGCACTCGGTTTGCTACGCTTATATCGCTTACCAGACGGGATTTTTGAAAGCGCACTACCCGTCGGAGTTTATGGCTGCCAACTTGAGTTGTAACCTGTCGGATATCACGAAGGTGACGATTTTTATGGACGAGTGCAAGCGCATGGGATTAAAGGTGTTGGCGCCGGACGTGAACGAGTCGGACAATGATTTCACGGTGAACCATAACGGGGATATCCGTTTCGGTATGGCGGCAATCAAAGGCGTGGGACTGGCAGCCGTGGATTCGATTATCGAGGAGCGGACGAAAGGAGGCGAGTTTAAGGATTTGTTCGATTTCTTCGAGCGGGTGGATTACCGGACGGTGAACAAGAAGACGCTTGAAAACTTGATTACAGCCGGGGGATTGGACAGTTTCGGGTTGGATCGGTCACAGTATTTTTATATGCCGGACGGTCACACGACTTTTCTGGAAAATCTGGTGAATTTCGGGCAAAAGAAGCAACAGGATAGCATGTTGATGCAGGCGACGTTGTTCGGGGGAATGGACGAGTACGACGTGAAGAAACCGACCATCCCGTTGTGCGAGCCGTGGACGGACGTGGAAAAGGCGCGTAAGGAGAAGGAATTGATAGGTATATACCTAACTTCTCATCCCTTGGATTCGTATAAGTTGGAGATAAACGCGATTTGCACGCCGCTGGATAGTTTGACGGATTTGTCGCCGTTCAAGGACAGGGACGTGACGATAGCGGGCATTATCGTGAATATGCGGATAGGGAAAACGAAGAAAGGGAATGATTTCGGGATACTGACGATCGAGGATTTTGGCGGAACTTTCGAGTTGCCGTTTTTCGGGGAGGATTTTATCAAGTTCAGAAACTATTTTATCATGGAAACGGCAGTATATATAAAAGGCAGGGTACAGGTGAAGAAGTGGGGCGGAGCCGGGGAGCTGACGTTTAACGTGGTGAGCATGGATTTGCTGAGCGTAATTAGCGAGAATCTGATTCGCTCGATCACTTTGCAGGTGGACGTGGAGAAGTTGACGCACGAGATCGTGACAGAGTTACACAATCAGTTCGTGAACGAGCAGGGAGATTTGCCATTAAGTTTTGTGTTGTATGATAATTCAGGGCATCGGGTGAAGATGTTTTCAAGGACTTGTAAGATAGGACGTTCAAGAGAATTGTACGAATATTTCGAGAATAATGATGCTATTAAAATGAAAATTAATTAATTTCGCCGTGTCGAAGCGTTGGATTTTACGCGAGTATTCTCCAACGCTTTTAGCATGAAAATATTATTATAAACTTTAAAGATAGAAGTATGGCTATTGCAGTTAATGATTCAAATTTCGAGGAAGTTGTGCTGAAAGCAGAGGTTCCCGTGTTAGTAGATTTCTGGGCAGAATGGTGTGGACCATGTAAAATGATGTTGCCTATCGTTGAGGAAATCTCTAAAGAGTTCGAGGGTAAAATAGTAGTTGCTAAGGTGAACGTGGACGAAAGTTCAGCTTCTGCTAAATATGGTATCCGTAACATCCCGACAATTCTTTTCTTTAAGGGTGGTCAGGTTGCAGACAAGCAAGTTGGTGCAGTACCTAAAGCTACATTGGTGGACAAAATCAATAAATTGCTTTAATGAGATATTAAAACCGCTGAAAGGCGGTTTTTTTATTGGAGATTTATGATTTACGATTTATGATCTTGGTGGATTGTTACTTATAGGGTTGTTTTTAATAAAGTATATATCCTGCGATTCCTGCCAAAACGATCATGAGGATCGGGTCCATTTTGAATTTGAAGGTGGCAAGGAAAGCTATGGCGAAGATGATATAGCTTTTGTAGTCTACGAAGTTTTGTTTGTTCATGAGTAACAGGGCAGCGGCACCGATCAGACCGAGAACGGTGGTTTTCAGTCCTGTCATTGCCCAGTCGACGTATTTGTTTTGCCGGAATATGAAGAAGAATTTGGAGATGGTGATCATGATGAATAACGACGGCAGGCTGACCGCAATCGTGCATATTGCCGAACCCCAGATGCTTCCCGTTGCGGTGTAGCCGATGTATGTGGCGGTATTGAAGGCGATAGGACCCGGTGTGCTTTGGGATATGGCAACGATGTCCGTGAAGTCCGCGACACTGATCCATTGGTGTGTTTCTACCACGTCGTGTTGTATCAGGGACAGCATGGCATAGCCTCCCCCGAAACCGAACAGGCCGATTTTGAAGAAGGTGATGAATAGGCTGATATATAGTTCTAGGTTTTCCATGTAATCAGTTCGTAAGGTTCATAAAGTTTATAAGGTTTGTAAAGTTTTTCATTTTTTCTTTATAAATTTTCCGTACGCGATGCCTCCCGCGATGGCGGCGATGATGATATATATGGGCGATACTCCTGTTTGCCACACGATAAGGGCGGCAAGGGTAGGGATGATGACGGTTTTGCGGGTGATTCCGGCAGATTTTCCCATTTGGTAGAGAGGTGCGGCGATGAGGGCTACCACGGCGGGACGTATTCCCTTGAATACTCTTTCTACACCGGGGTTATCCTTGAAGTCTGTAAAGATCATGGCAATGAGCAGGATCACGATAAAGGAG